>JALLON010000109.1 GCA_027717925.1 Acidobacteria bacterium AH-259-G07
TTCGGCCCGTAGGGGCGGGCCGGTGGTCCGCCCGAACCTGAGATTTGGCGCAGGATGAACAGCTCGGGCGAGCCGCCGGCTCGCCCCTACAGGCTTTTGCGACACCCTCTATAAAGATCGGCACACTGGCGGCACAACCCCTGATTGGGTCTCCAGTTGGGAAAATCCACAAGAATTTCTTCCACTGTTGGGGGCGGTAAGTCTCGACCGTCCTGGAGGTCAAAGGAGGGGAATTGGCACAGCGCACAACGTCCCGCCCCGGACTGTTCCGAAGGGTAATGTGGGCCTGCTGTCTCCGGATGCAGCGCGAAAGCTGCCAGCTCTTTGTGTGTGTGATATGGCGAGTCAAACCACTGGGAGAATTTTGTCTCCGAGCTCTCCCCGAGCATTGGGAAGGTCGCCCTGAACTCGGCCAGGCGCTTTTTCCGCACCGGTTCGCCGGCCCACCCTTGACGCAGCAGTCGTCCATCAATCCATGTGTTCCACAATACTCGGTAACGTTCTCGGAGCAGGTTGTCGTGGGTGGGTCCTGCCTCAGATCGAGGCAACTCGGGTTCATAGGCAAAACACGGGTCCAGCATGTCGGCAAGATGCATGAACTCGTGACGAAGAAAGGCAAGGAGCGCGGAATCATTCAGCAGGTTTGACGCTCGCAGCGTCAGGCCAATCGTCATGGGAGGTGACCCGTAAAGGTCTGCTCCTTCCTCTTTGGGGAAGATAACGCGCACAACGCGGCAACCCCGGGTGTTGCGCATCAACAAAGGCTGTTCTCCGAGCGCCCTTCCCACAGCGTGGCCCAGATCGAGACGCAAGAACCACTGCTGATGAAGTTGATTAAACTGCTTTTCCCGCTCCTCCTCATTGGGCAGGTCGTAAATCCGGTCGCGCAGCCGCCGGAATTCCCTCTCTTGTGCATGTCCGGCCATGCGCAACATTACCGCCTCTTCCATTAGCCGGTTATCAAACTCGAGGCGAAAAGGAGCTGTTGAACTAGCTGGCTGCATAGTTAGCTCTCCAACTGAACCAGGTCGGATTCGCCGGCACAGGCCATAGGAACGCATTCCTCCTCAGCTGAGCGAAGGGCCAGTTGAGAAGATCCCACCTCGATTCCCAGCCGCCGGCACTCCAAGATCATGAAGTCGGCGAGAAGATCTCCCGCCTTGCCGAAAAAACCTTCTGGATCCTCCTTCTTCAACTGACTCCCAAACGCTCTTCCGAAACGACCCAGGTGTTCTTTCAAAAAGAGTCGAGTGGCTCTGTGTGTTGCCTCCTCCATGGAATCATCGCCGTGCTCTAGCGCGTAAGCTTCTTTTTGTAAAAGAAATTCCTGGAATTCCAACTCGCAGCTGATGTGATCGGGGCGCTCGCGCTGGATCTGGCGCACGGTTAACCCAAAGGCTCGGTAAAATTCGAGCACACTGGCCAGCTGCTGGGGCTGTTGAAACAGTCCCTCCTGGCCGTATTCCGCTTCGTAGGGGCAGACCGCTCCCCGCGGCGTGTGTCCAAACAGACGGCCATGGACGCCCAAAAGCGAGTCCAGGCTGAGGGATGCAAATGTCTTCACCCAAGCTTCAGCCCGGCTGACCGGATTTACAGCGCGGTCCTCCACGAGAGGGCCGGCAAGGTTCCGTTCGTCTCCTGATCTGCCGGCAACCAGAAGGGAAGACGCCTGCAAGATGGCCGTTCTGGTTTTGTCAGAGCCGAGGGCAGCCAAAGTGTCAGAAGTGGGATGATGCAGAGCCAGAGATAAAGCCCCATAGAGCGCGCTGCGGTACAGGGTGGTTTCTTTGGCTTGGACTTGATCCTCACTAGCGGCCTTTGCACTCGTCATCTCGCCGTACCCTCCTCAGATCGAGTTCTGGTGTTTGGAATCACGAACGTGTATTGGTTCCTCCACTGTGGTCCGAAAGAGCTCCTGGCGGTTTTTTCCAAACGCGATAACCGTGTCGTTGTAGATTCGAACTGTTCTGCCTCGATAGGTTCCTTCGTAGATCATCGGGCCTTCCTCGACTTCGTAGCGGAAGATGATCAAGTGGGAGCGTCGAAACAGCTGCAGCACAGCAAGGAGTTCCCGGTCCGGATTGTTGTAGCGTTCGAGAGCCCCCTCTACGCCCGGTCCGAACATTTGCCTCAGATATGCTTTGGGGACCCAGCGGGGAGGAATGTAGTAGCCGTTAGGGGCCGTGCCCAGCTGGGGGTAGAGCGGCAGGGCAACCTTCGCTACATGAACCAGGTAGTAGAGCGGATTGTAGCGGTCTTCCGCCCAGGTTCCTTCGGAGTCCATCTTCACCAGCCCTTGCAGACGCATCTGCCCGATGCAGGCGGCCATACAGCGGGTCTCCATGGGCTGTCCATTGCTTTCCGGGTCGGTTCCCTCGACGCGAGGGTAGCAGGCAACACACTTTTCAGCGATTCGCGTGTTTCCCCGGTACATCACTTTCTTGTAGGGGCAGGCCTCCACGCATTTCCGGTAACCCCGGCACTCACGCTGATCCACCAGGACGATCCCGTCCTCCGGACGTTTGTAGATGGCTTTTCGGGGACAGGCAGCCAGACAAGCAGGATAGGTGCAGTGATTGCAAATGCGGGCCAGGTAGAAGAACCAGGTGCTGTGCACAGGAAGTTCGGCGCCTGTCTCGTTTAACTTGTTGGGCACGCCCCTCTTCCCCACCGGGTTGTCTTCATAGATGTTGGGAGAATTCCATTCCTCATCGCTGGGCAGGTATCCCAGAACCCGGGAGCTGGCAGGCTGCAGCGTCTTTTCAGCAGCCTCAAAAATAGTTTTTCCGCCGAACCGACCATAAGGTGTCTTAAGATCATCGGAGGTGGAACCGTTCCACCGCTGGCGGTCCGGATTGGCTTCATGAAGCAGTTCCAGAATCTTGACGTCCCAAGACTGGGGGTACCCGCCATAGGGCTTGGTCTCCACATTGGCCCACCACATGTGCTCCTGTCCCTTGCTGAAGGTCCACGTGGACTTGCAGGCCATCGTGCAGGTCTGACAGGCTATGCAGCGGTTGATATTGAAGACAAAAGCAAACTGGCGATCAGGAAACTTCCCCTCATAGGGATAACTCATTTCACGTCCAAGCTGCCAGTTGTACACTTGACTCATAACCCTCACCTCTTTCCGCCATTCTGGTTGAGGCCTTCCAGCTGCACCAGAGGCTCTTTGGCCACTTCCCGGTCAACAAGCCGGACGCGTCCCCAGACCAGGAAGACTTCCTGGATGATTGACTTGATTTTCTCTTCGCCCAAAGCTTCAAAGGTGCGATGAGCACTCCTGTAAAAAGGGTTTCGGAAAAGATGGAGCAAGCGCTGATCGTCAAATCCCAGGCGAGCGAACTCCTCGGCAAACACATAGGCCATTTCCAGATGTGTTTCCTCGCCTGCTGGCACTTCCACTCCAATCAGGTTTTGCGGATC
This sequence comes from Acidobacteria bacterium AH-259-G07, assembly GCA_027717925.1. Classification (GTDB taxonomy): domain Bacteria; phylum Acidobacteriota; class UBA6911; order RPQK01; family JADFOI01; genus JALLOL01. Next base: position 3,427 of record JALLON010000109.1, read on the forward strand.
GCTAGGATCTGGGTCCAAATACGGCATTTCTTGTCATCACCTCATGTTGTCAATTCACCGGCCAGATAGAGGGTCATGATCTCGCTTTCGTTATCCGGCGTGTAGCCGGTGGTAGCCGGTTTCCAGATTCCTTTCCCTCCCAGACCCCCGTCCTCTGCCTTGCTAATGCGGACCAGTGTCTCTTTGGGGACCGTGTTGATGGCGTGATTGTCTGTTTCGCCACCGAAAATAAATGCCATAAAAACCTTGGATTTGTGGAACAGGTTGTCGGTTTGGTGCATGGGCATGTGCCAATTGCGAGTGACGGATTGCTGTGACCCGTAGCGCAAGTTCGCCTGGTAGCCTGTATTCTCCGAAAGGGCTCGACCATCGGGCCGCGTCTCGTGGGCTTTGACACTCTTTTCCGTGGCTATGAAAGGGGCATGCTTCATCATCACAATGTTGTAGGGGTAGGCATGGTTGTACTTTACCCGCAGCATGCAGCGGGCGACTTTGTAGAAGGGGTCGCTCGGCCTCGCGTTGAGGTACGGTCGATCAGCCGGGTTGGCATCGATGTAAACGTAGTCCCCGTCGTTGATTCCCAAGTCGCGCGCGGTAGCAGGATTGATGTGTAGTTGGTGTTCCCCCACGCAAGGTGCTCGTTTGTCCAAACGGTAGGGATCGCCAAAGTTGGAGTCGAATAACATGTGCCAGTCCACGTTAGACCAGCCACTGTGGACCCGGTGACGTGTCTTGGGGGTCAAGCAGTAGAATTGGTAGCCTTTCTCCCACAGAAAGTTCTTGGTCCTCTTAGCCTGAGACCAGGCCATCTTGATATTCCGGATCGTGCGCAGATCGCAATCTTCCGCCGACCGGGAGACCCCATAGTCTTCAGGACGCAGGTACGGGTTAGTGCTGACGATCACATTCGGTAGGTAGGGAGTGGCTTCCGGGCCTTCACGGTGCACAATGAAGTTCTCCCCACAGTCGATGGCCTCTGCAATGTCCGAGTAAGCTTGCAGTCGCCCGGTGTCGGTGTAGAAGGGTTCGTCGGCATGGACCTGCTCATAGAAGGGAATGCGGGGATAGGTTCTAAAATTCAGGAGTGCCCCCCCCGGCGGTCCGTATTGGCCGGCCATGATATCCTTCAGCTTGTAGCCGGCCGTTGTGGTGGAGGTATCCAGCAGCCTCTGCAGGTAGATGCTCCGCCTCCCCTCCAGTTCGAACTTGAAGTGGTCTTTGAAGCGGTAATCCCCTGTCACGTCAGAGAGGGATTCGGCGATGCCGGCCAGTATGGTGAGATCATCTTTGCTGTTAAAGACGGGAGGAATGCCGCCCTTCCAGATCTGAAGGAAAGGATTGGAGCAGCTGGCGGTTACTTCCAGATCCTCAAATTCCAGCCACGAGTTGGCCGGCAGCGCCAGGTCCGCGTATTCGATGGAAGCAGTCATCTGGATGTCGATCGAGACAATCATCTCCACGTTGGGATTGACGTTCTTGATCACCCCGTAAGCCCACTTGGCATTGTTGATCAGATTGACGTTGTTGAAAATGATGGCCTTGGTGGGTGTGGGCATGTGGCTTTTCCCGGTGAAGTTCTTGCGCCCGAATTTGGGAGTATCGACAATCAAGGCCTTATCCCCGTGGTTCCAGTAAGCCGGTTCTTCGCCTTTGGCACAGGGCCGTAAGCGGACATCCTTTCCGGAGGCCTCGGGGTCCAGTTGGGGATTAAAGGGATCCTCTGCGACCCAGCCTTTGAAACCAGGACCGGTCCAGGGAGACCCCTGAAATAGTCCGGCTTTGTAGTTTCCCGCCCAGGTGTGGGAACCCGCGCCCGGTTTTCCGATGTTCCCGGTGAGCATCAAGGGCAAGTAAGAGGCGCGATTCATTTCCGTGGCGTGAAACCAATGGTTGATCCCCTCACCCTGATGGATGGCGACAGGTTTGATGGTGGCGATGTCTTCGGCCAGCCGCTCCACCAGGCGGCGGGGAGCACGGGTGATCTCACATACGGTGTCCAGGTCGTAGTCCTTCAGGTGGGTCTGATACAGGCTCCACAAGGTCGCCACCCGCAGGGTACCGCCTCGAGCGAGACGCACATTCCAGCTTCCATCCAGAACCGGGTTATGAAGCATTCGCCCCCCGATTTGATCGCGGTTTACAGCACGTGGGGCATCGGCCTCAGCGTCCCAGATGACGAAGTCGCCAATTTTCTCGTGCTGCTCTTGGGTTAAACCCTGAATCTTCACTGAGGGGCCCTCAGGTGACAGCTCACTCGCGTAGTCGCCGAAGATCTCATCAGCGCGCAAGCGTCGCAGGTTATCCGTTCGGACCAACAGCGGAAAATCGGTAAACCTTTTCACAAAGTCTTCGTCATAGGCCTTGCCATCAATCAGCAACCTGGTGACACCTAGCCAAAGGGCCGCGTCAGTGGCGGGCCGGATGGGAATCCAGTAGTCAGCTTTAGTGGCTGGGGGGCTGTACTCGGGAGTGATCACCACGATCTTTCCCCCTCGTTCCATGCATTCGATGAACCAGTGCGAGTCGGGCAGCTTGTTTTCCACCAGGTTCTTCCCGTCCATGATGATGAGCTTGGAAAAGCGCAGGTCGTTGAAGTCGCAGTCAGAGGTCTGCAGGCCGTGAACCCAGGGGTGGCCCGGTGCCTGGTCTCCATGCCAGGTGTAGTTTGACCAGTTCCGCCCAGCCAGGGCCTGCTCAGGGCCGACGCCACGAATTTTGGCATCCAAGAGAGCCAGGCTATTGTTGAGTCGGTACATCCCATATTTTCCCAGCACTCCCAGCAGCCCCATACCCCCGCGCATTTTGATGCATCGAGTTCCGGCACCGCCGGCGGCTTCCACCATCTCGGGCTGATATCCTTGTGCCAAAAGCCTTTTTTTGCCCGCCTCTCCGCTGTAACGCTCGGCGATGGCATACAAGGTCTCGGCAATGCTTCGAAAAGCGTCCTCCCAGGTGATCTGGATGAACTCGTCCTGACCGCGCGCCTCGAACAGGTACTTCGACTTGAGTTCCGGGGTCAGTTCCGGACAGCCCGCATCCACCCAGGCCTTCCACCCCTTTCGCACGATGGGATGACGCAGCCGGTAGGGGCCGTACAAGACCCGGTGGAAAGTGTAGCCCTTGGCGCACTGTCTCGGATTCCAGTTGATGGTGGCGTGGTTGCCGTAAAGATCCGAGTAATCCTGGTAGTCGTAGGTGGAACCGCTGCGCACCACAATGCCGTTGCGCACATAAGCACGCACCCGGCAGGCATGGGTATCGTTGGGTGAACACACCCAATCGAAGATTCGGTCATAGCGATACTGATCGCGATAGATCTCTTCCCAGTCGCGCGCAACCGACCGAGAGAGGGGGTTTTCCTCTCCCTCTATAGGTTCCAGAAGCCGGCAGGAAATTCCTCCGGTCAGGAGACTGGAGCCGGCGCCAATGCCAACCCAGCGCAGGAAATCACGTCGATGGATATTTGAAGCTTGATCTGTCATGCTTCCGCACTCCTTGATACTTCATTTGCCCTGTCTTTCATGGAGAAATAAACAGTTCTTGCCAAATGGTGACCGATTTCTTTCCGTCTCGGTCCCCGGCGCTACCGTCCCACACAGCAAAGCTCACCAAGGCGGTGTCACCAAGTCGGAGCGAGACTTGCGTGTCGTCTTCGCCCCAAAGCGCACGCTTGAACACCACCCGATAAGAACCGACAGAGTAGACGCCGGTGGCCTCAACTCGCTGATCCACGAGCGGACGTGCCTTCAAAGTTCCAAACCCTTCCGCCACCAGGTCCTCAGCCGCACTCTTGCGGGTCGGATCAGAGACGATGTTTTTGGCTCCCCACCCTGTGACAAAGCTCGGGTCCGACTCCAGTGTGAGGGCATGCCTCGTCGGCTGTTCCAGGGCAGAGCGGAGGAGGTTCGGATAGGAGTCGATACCAATGTTCGGATAGATTTTGTCCAGATCCTGAAAGGCTGACTCGAGATCCGCCTGCCGCTCTGATTTCCACATCCAGATATTCACCCCCGTGCCTTTTTCACCCATGCCAAAGAAAGGAGGATCCGGGTCCCCGGAAAGCTCGATGGCCACGGCATCGCGGAAATCCTGGGGACGAAGCGCCGTGTGGTCGTGCGTGGCGTCGGGCCAGGTCAGTTGGATGGCGATCTCCTGACCGTCGTGTAGGGCTTGAACGGCCACCTCTTCAGGACGATCATCCCGCCACCACAGGGGCATCAAGTGAAGGTTGAATGCCGGCGTACTGCGCCAGCTGCTGGCATCGGGGTGATCGGGAAGCTCGTCCACGCGGGTCGCCACCATGCGAAAACGCTTCATCTCCATTCGAGCACGCTGCTCATGGCTGGACATCTCTCGGACGTAGTGGACCAGATGCCAGATGTCGTCACCATAAAGAGCCGGATGAGAGGGCATGGAGGAGCCGGGCAAGCCGGCTGCAATCCTGTGGTACACTGGCTCAGGCTCGGGCCTGCCCTTGTAAATTCCCGCCGTCAGGTCGCGCGGTCGCGTGGGAAAGCCCTCAGAATCTTCCTGCTCTTCCTGGCCCTCGCCTTTGCCCGTCGGACCGTGGCAACCGGCACACACCTCCAGATAAAGCTCGTGAGCACGAGCCCGCGCTTCCGATGTGTAAGAGGGCTCGGGTGGGACTTTTACGTGGCCCGTGGGAATGTCGGTTTCACTTTCGGGCTGGTGATCGGGGCCAATTTCAAAGGGGTTCCTGGCGAAAGACTTGACGTAGTGAACCAAGCCCCAGCGGGTTTCCTCTGGAAGGTGAGCCCAGGAGGGCATGGCGGAACCCGGCATGCCCCGGGATAGGGTCTCAAACAGATCTTCGTCAGTGGGCACATAGTCCCAGGTCGAGACCAGTCGGTAGCGGGCGTCCACGAAATTTCGTGGTTTTGGATAAAGCAGGTAAGCCGCCTCAGCTTGACCGTCGCCTTTTTCGCCATGGCAAGGGAGACACTTCTTCTCATAAGTGTTCTTCCCCAACTCCAAAAGCCGCGGTGAAGCAGCCATCTGAGTCGTCGGAGTCAGCCGTCCAGTGCTCTCCCCCGCAGGAGGCGACTGCGAACACGCCATCGCTAGAAACGCCAAGCCACCCGCGACCAGTGTTGCAACCGGTCCTCTGAAAACTACCATTTTTGTCGCTCCCCTTTTCTTCTAGCGCAGATCGATTCGAATACTGTTCAAACCCTTTCCGTCTCTGCACAAAATTAAGCTTGAACTCAATCAGACAGATAATCGGATCTCGCACTACCAGTAGGCAATTTTCAAACCAGCACACTGAAAGCTTTGAGTCTGATCTTATAACTCTATTAATACTAGTTAGTTAAAGCCTCTGTCTGGTCAATAGCCGACTTCTCGTGAAGCCGGTTTTCTGTCTTTA
>JALLON010000011.1 GCA_027717925.1 Acidobacteria bacterium AH-259-G07
ATTCTTGACGGTCGATCGAATCAATACACGCCTCTAACGGGACTGGGAGCTGCCATTGGGGGTCTCCAGGCGAATGAATCTGAGCAGCCGGAGAGGTTGCTCTGCTCGGCTGCAGATGGGGATCCCGTTTCGGGATCAGTCTTTCATAAATCGAATGATCAGGTTGGTCAGGTCGTCCCCATGTTCCGTCTTAAATAGGTGTTGGGCGTGTGCGGAGCCGGAGTACACCTTTAGTTCTTTCGGTTCCGAGGACGCTTCATACATCGAGCGAACCGCCGGTGCTGCGAAATCCCCTTCCGCCACAACGAAGAGTTTCTTTCTACTCTGGTTTTCTAGCGCCTCACCCCCTGCAGGCGCGAGCAGAAGCACCTTGTCGACTTTCGGGTCATCCGTGTATTGAAGCGCGCGATTTACCTCCGCGCCACCCATGCTGCCGCCAACCAGACCGATACGCTCAACTCCCTTACTCTTCAAATACTTAAGAGCACCCAAGACGTCCTGGTGCTTCTCATCGGTCTCGCCAGCTAAACTGTTGCCGTATCCCCGGAAATTAATGCAAAGAGAGCTGATGCCCCGCTCTTGAAGACTCCTCGCTTGGACATGCCAGCTTTCCTTATCAAAAACGGCTCCGTGGGCGAATACCACCACTCTTCCGGTAGTCCCTTCAAAGTAGTCCGCCTCGATGACCGCCCCATCGGAAGTCTCAAAAGTGACCGTTTCGTAAGGATTTTTGCCCCAAGCAGACAAAATGAGACCGCACAAGAAAAGCGGGACAAAGACCTGAAACAAAAACGGCAAAGTCGCTCCTCTCTCCGGCTCAGTCGATCAACTCGTCGTCCACGGCGCTGGTCGGATTCGACAATCGAAAGTATATTTCTTCGCCACCCGGGTCGGGAAACTGGGTGAGGACAAGGTCCAGGTCGGTTGGCTCATTGAGGCTACGACCCGGGCTCCAGGCCTTGATCCGGCAGGCCAGGCCGGCGGACTGCACGGAATCGTCGAGTCGGGGCCCCTCCAGTGAATCCAAATCAAGGGTAATGTCACGCAACTCGAACCTCTCCAGCCCGGGGCTGCGCTGGGGATTCAGGCAATAGACCAGCGGTCCCCGCATCAGGGCCGCGCGACCGGCCTGCAATCCCCGTCCCTTGATGAATCGCCAGGGCATCGGCATGTCGAGCGTGATCTTGTCGCCTGGTCCCCAATCTCTCACAATCTGGAAATAGCGCGCGCCAGGCTCTGACTCATTGACCGGAGTGCCGTTCACCGCCACCGTCGCTCGCGTGCACCAGCGTGGAATGCGCATTCGCAGTGAGAAGCGAGCCGGTGCGGACGGCTTCAGCGCGATCTCGACCCGGCCCGAGTTCGGGTAATCGGTCTCCTGCCGCACCTCAACCGACAGGCCGCCGCTCAGATCCAATTCGGCCGTGGAGGTCGTATATAAATTGATTACCACACCACTGTTTGACTGGTAGTAGACCAGTTTCGGCAGGCTGCCCATGCCTCGTTTGAAATTGTTCGGACAACAGAACGTGTCGCGATCGAAAAACCCACGTTTGCCGGAAAACGGGGTGAAATAACAGACCCGTCGCCCTTTCGGATCCTGAGATGCGAAGAGCGTGTTATAGATGGCCCGTTCCATGATGTCGCCGTATCGCAGGTCACCCTCCAGCCGCAGCACTTCATCAAGAAACAACAGTTCATAGGCGGTGGCACAGTTTTCCCCAATCCGACCGCGGCCGTCCTGATTCTCGTGCCAGCTTTCTGACAGGCCACAGACACCGGTGATGAGCATCCCGGAGCGCTGGGGCCGGGTCATCATGTTAAGCAGCCGCCTGGACATCACCAGCAGATTCTCGGCAGGTTCGAGGTGGTACAGGCGCAATTGCATCATGGAGCGGGAGAACATCCTGTACATGTGGCAGCTGTCAACGGCGCCGGCATCCAGGCGCCGCCTCACATAAATCTCCTGCTCCCAGGTGCGGAGGGCATTGGGAACGATGCGATATTTCTTTCCCATTTTCTCGTCGGCGGCAAAATCCAGGTAACGCCGATCGCCCGTGACCTGGTAAAGACTGAGAAAAGCCTCGGCTGTGCCCAGCGTGGTGAAGATGGCGTCCCGCGGGCGCCGCGACCAGTTCGTCATCAGATACTCTGCCAGTTTGCGACCGACCTCAAGCGATTGATCGTTACCGAATTGCCGGAAGTCCTCTACCAAGCCCAGAACGATATAGGCCGCGTCGTGGAAACACCATTCGCCCCACAGATGTGCGGCGCGGGGTTCCGGCTCAAAAACTCCGATGTAGCCGTCAGGCGACTGAGCCGCGATGGTCTCAGCGATGATGTGGTCTTTGCGGGCAATGACCTCCGAGTCGCTCGTGGATTTAGCAAACAACACGGCCGCGTGGATCAGCAGGCCCAGCCCGGTAAAGCGATCATGTCCCTTCACCTCAAGCCGCGGCCTCCGATGGCGGAAAGGCTGCAGGAAGTCCTTGTCAACGTCCAGGGCGAAGAAGTTCTCGCGAATGGTCAGATCGACCCGCCGGCCGATCTCGCCGCCAACTCTGACCCGGTGCAAGTCAATCGGTTCAAGAGGAATCAGGTCTGCGCTATTGACAGACTTAATCTGGTCGGTACTGCATGAGCTAGCAAGTAACAACGCAAACCCCACAACAGCGAACAGGCAGCCTGCTTTACACAGGTGATGCTGGAAAGGTTTCATTTTCCACTCGTCTTACTCTAAATCCCACATAAGCTCAAAACATGGATGTGCAACCGGTCCTTGGAGCAAAGGATCATTGGTCTGTACCATGTGTGTTCTCAGCTGTTTCCGGAAGGCTTTCAACTTCTCAGCGTAGGCGGGGTGGCCGGGTTTGCCAGCCTGACGACCTTTAGCACCAAGCAACGAAAGCATGGTCCGGGTCGGTGCCAGATTATTCTGCTCATACGGATCCTTTTCCAGGTCATAGAGTTCCTCCAGTGGTTTCATCCCGAAACATATTTTACCCAGTACCTCACGCGCCGCCTTGGACTCAACGGCCCAATACTTCTTTTTGACATCAAAGTTGCGGATATACTTGAATCGTCTGGTCCGCACCCCCCGCATTGGGTCGTAGAATCCGTGCCAGGTGTTTTCCAGATAAATGGTGCTGCCTTGCTTGTACTCCCGGCCTTCGATGAGCGGCACAAAGGAGCGCCCGTCGAGGTTGGTCGGGATATTCGCTCCGGCCACATCAAGAATGGTGGGCAGAAAGTCAACATGGCTGAGCAATGCCTTATGGACCGCACCCGCTTTGAACCGTTTGGGATAACGCATGATCAGCGCCACTTCAGTCCCTGGATCGTAAAGAGAGCCCTTGGCGCGCGGCATGTCGATTCCGTGGTCTGTGGTAAAGACCACTAACGTGCCGTTATCGAGCCCCCTTTCCTTCAGTTTGTCCAGAATCCTGCCCACCATTACATCAAGGACGTTTGTAATCCAGGTATTCAGATCGGCGAGATCTTCCCGAATGCCCGGCTGGTCCGGCAGGTAGGGCAAGGGTTGAACTTCATCGGGCCGGTACTGTCTAACGTAAGGATCGAAAGGGTTCTGGACTGCTACAGCGAGTTGACCATGATATTTGCCTAGTTCTGATCGTCCCACGTATCTGGGCTTGAAGCGGGGTGGCGCTTCGCTCCCTACCCAAGCCTCGAGTCCCCCGCGCGGTTGGAGCATGTGCACTTCTTGGAAACCCACGTCCATATAAAATGGATCCCCGGACGGGTCATATTTGTCGAGGAATTCGCGCACCCTGGCTATGACATCCATGGCCTGTCTCGGTGCGCCGGGTGACCCGGTTCCATGTTCACAATGCTTGTAACCCAGGGTTTTGACATCCATGGCTTCGTGCTGTAAACCGAAAAGGTGAGTGTCATACCCCTGTTCATTCAGATACATCGGCAATGTCTTGATGCCTTTACGAATCCCCCAAGCAAAAGACGCGCTGCCTATGGACCCATGATTCGAGGGGTACAGTCCGGTGATGCGGCTGCAACGGCTGGGGGAGCAAAGCGGCGCTGGGGAAAAATAGTTCTCGAATCGAACCCCCCCATCAGACAGCCTGTCAAGGTTCGGGGTGTCCACTCCGCGGCCATAACAGCCGAGATGCCGGCCAATATCGTGACAGTGGATAACCATGATGTTGGGCCGGTTTTTTGACGGCGCGTCGATTTCGGAGCGAGCGGCAATCGGGATTGTCACTACGCCAAGGCCAGCCGCCTTCAAGGCTTCGCGTCGTGTTGTCTTGTTAACACTCATTTTATCTTCTCCAACGATTCTTATTCTCAGGAAAGTCGGTGCCCCGTCCGCTCAACCCGTCACCAGGCAACCAGTAATAATCTTTGAACGGTAACACTGTTTCGTATCTTTCGATCCTAACTAGTTGTGGAGGTGGTGTTCCTTCAACTGCCGTCCCACCAATTGTCGAGAGCCTGGATGAGTTCCTTTACCAGTTCAGGATATTGCGTGACCAAGTTGCTTTGTTCAAAGGGATCTTGAACCACATTGTACAACTCGAGAGGGCTTGAGGACGGGTCAATTAGTTTCCAATCATTAAAGCGAACCCAGCGATGCGTAAGGTTCAGCGCGGGTTCAAGACCCTGTCGAGCCGCATGATAGTAAATTTCACCGAAGATCGCGCTGCGCTGCAGGTGTGGCCTCTTGCCGGTGATGACCTCTAACAGATTCTCTCCTGCTATCTCCTCCGGCGGATCCAGTCCGCAAGCCGAGAGAATGGTCGGTGCCAAATCGATGGTAGAGACCAGATCCAAGTAGCGTCCTGGCCTGACCTGACTTGGCCACCGCACCAGAATCGGTGTACGGACCCCCCCGTCGTAGGGAGAATTCTTGCTTTTGGGCGCAAACGGACCACGGGTTCTGCGATAGTTCGGTCTGACGAACACAGGCGCCGTGTGCAAGTCGCCGGTTTGTTGGATCCAGCCGTTGTCCGCCACAAAGATGACGAGTGTATCGTCACGGTGCCCGTTCCTGTCGATGTAGTCAAGCAGTTCTCCGACTGTCTCGTCGAACCATTCGCACATGCCAAAGTATTTTGCGAGTGCGATATCCCGGCCCTCGATAGCGTATTTCTTCAGCAGGCGCTCAGGCGGGTCATGGGGCGTATGGGGCATTTTGGGGGCATACCAAATCAGATAGGGCTTATCCCCTGTCTCTTTTATGAAGTCGTAGATCGGCTGCATCGTTTCCCGCCCGATTGCGATACCGGGGCCACCGTGAAAGTTCCCGGTGCTCAGGTCCTTTGTCATGCCATGAGTAAAACCCCCGTTTGAATAGTGACCCTCCCACCACTTGCCGGTTTGAAAGCTGCTGTATCCGGCTTTCTGAAGCAGGCGCGGTATGGTGGAGACTTCCCTGAGGAGTGGGGACATCACCTCGCGGTCCGAACCCGGAGGCGGGTCGTTGACACAAATCTTGTGCTGATGCGGGTAGAGTCCAGTAAGAATGGTGGCCAGGCTTGGACGACACAGCGCTGTTGGCACATAGCCGTTGGGGAACAGGGCACTCTCCTGTGCCAGTCTATCCAAATGGGGCGTCTGGATGGCCCCATGGCCCATAAAGCCGAAGTCCATCCAGCTTTGGTCGTCCGAGATGATTAGAACGACGTTAGGACGACGGGCCCCTACTGTACACAACCACAGTAGAAGCGCTGCGATGAGCAAACGACTGCGCATGCTGGGGTAGAACCTCCGTTTTCGATCGTCTGGCGGCAATAGTGTATATCCCGACGGCTCCGGGGCACAATCATTTGATTGTGTAATGACATATTGACTCACAAGATCAGTGTTCCCTATTCCCAGGTGACTTTTCCTATTCCGTCTATGGCGGGTCAGATGGACACTCTCGTTTCATGATTTTGTCAAAACGCAAGTTTCTGATCTGATGTCCTTCCAACCTGAATCCAATGATCTTAGCCAGTTTCGTTTCGCCGAGATTCAACTTTGTGGTCTGCGCATTCCATAAGAAATGCGTTTTCCTTTCCCGGCAGCTGGCTCGGGGGCGAGGAGCCATCTTAACAAGAACACACCCCTTCCATCTCTCGGATTCGCCGTTCTCTGCCCTCGGGGCAAAACCTCAACAACGAGGCACTTAGTTCACAAGGATAGATCCAGCTTCCAATTTTCGATTCCAATATAAACTCATCGGTTGACATTGCCTTTCACCACCCAAAGATTTAGTATCTAAGCTCACTAGTGTCCCAACGTTTGACTCCAGAACTTCCGTAACTCTTTGATATACCATGGAGTTAAATTCATTTTTTCCTGTCATCGACTTGAAACGGAAACCCGACGTCAGCGATCCTCTGGCCATCTCGACGAGGGGGCTGGCGAATGTACTTTGGCAAGATCATTTTCTCTCAGATTATCGATCACCTTCCTATGCATACGTTCCGGCGGTGCGTCAATCGGTATCGTGGCCATTACAAGGTGAAACACTTTTCGTGCTTGGATCAATATCTGTGCATGGCCTTTGCCCAGCTCACCTATCGCGAAAGCTTGCGCGACATCCAAGCGTGCCTGCGTGCCCAACAAAGCAAACTCTATCATATCGGGATTCGAGGCAAGGTCTCACGAAACACCTTGGCCAACGCCAACAAGGTCCGCGACTGGCGCATTTATGCCGACCTCGCTCAAGCGCTGATTCACATGGCGCGCCGTCTGTACAGCCACGAGGATTTCGGCGTCCAACTCGACGAGACCGTCTACGCGCTCGACGCCACCACCATAGACCTGTGTCTTTCGGTGTTCCCCTGGGCCCACTTCCGCCAAACCAAGGCCGCCATCAAACTCCATACGCTGCTGGATCTGCGCGGCAACATCCCCACGTTCATTCATATCAGCGACGGAAAACTGCACGACCTCAACGTCCTCGACAAGCTCCTGCCCGAGCCCGGCGCGTTCTACCTTATGGATCGCGGGTATCTGGACTTCGAAAGATTACATACGCTCAGCAGCTTTTCAGCGTTCTTCGTGATCCGAGCCAAATCCAATCTCAAGTTCCGCAGACTGTATTCCCATCCCATCGACAAAACGACCGGCCTCCGATGCGATCAGACGATTGTGCTGACCGGATTCTACCCCTACAAGCGCTATCCCGCGAAACTGCGTCGCGTGAAATACTACGATTCCGAAACCCACACCACATTCGTCTTCCTGACCAACAACTTCACCTTACCCGCTTTTACCATCACGCAACTGTACAAGTGTCGATGGTAGATCGAAAGACTTATGCTTCATACTGCACCTCATTCGTGCAATGGTTATCAAACTGTAGTAATCGTCTTCTCTCGGAAAGCTTAAAACCTGGCTTTTTGGCGAGTGCAGCCGGGCCAGGGTGTTCATAGAGATACTCCTGTTTACTGTTGTAAGGATATCTCTTCAAGAAACCGCGCTTCCACCATCTTCGCACTGTCTGCGGGCTAATCCCGAGGAGCTGGGCAAGTTCCCCGTGAGTGAGCATGCCGACCTCTCGCAGCCGATCGTAACGGCTCTTCAAGCCGTAGTCTTTTTCGATCCGGCGGATGATCGCGCGGTTGAAGCGTTGGGCCTTTCCCGGCCGGAATTCACCACGCTCATTGAAGATATCAGCGATCTGCTGATCCGTATAGTGGTCGAGCAGTCGGTCGATTTCCCTGACCACCTCCGGACTGGTCCTGAACTTCTCCCAGGCTCTGGGCGGAATGGGCAGTTGGATCGTCTTCGTGGCACCTCCCTTGAAGCGCACATGCATCGTGATCACCTCCCGCTTCGTCAAAGTCACGTCTTCGAGGATGAGGCGGACCATGCGCTTGCGCTCGCGGTCCGGCAGGTTGGGATCCTTCCAGAGTCGAGGAAAATCGGCGGCCAGCGCGAGAATCTGCCCCTGTTGCTCCTCGCCCAGCGCCTCACGGTCGGCCTGGCGCTGGCGTTCATACGCTCGTTGAGCCTCCTCCAGAGCTCGCAACTGGTTGTTCCAATCCGCCTCCAGTACGTCGGCCACCAGGCGATTGTCCGGATCGACCTGCAGGTAACGACGCTGCGCCAGGTTGGCTCCATAGCGAGCCCGATCGACTTGGGTTTGGCGCAGGCGATCGGCTTCCTGCCAGCGGGATTGAATCTCCTGTTGAACCGCCAGGGTGACTTCCAACGCCACGGGAGTGACCACTTCCATGAGCAGTTGACCCACCGCCTCGTCAATACCCGCACCGGCAATCCGCTGACAGACGGGCTCGGCCCGCGCGATCGCCTCTTGCTGGCACAGGTACTCGGGAACCAGACGTTGCTGCCGAACATGATAACCCACGGTCATCCCTTTCCCGCAGATCCCGCAAAGGACCAGTCCTTGCAGCAACGCCGGTCCTTCACGGGGCGGACTCTTGCGCCGCTCACCGCCGTACGCCTGGGCGTTTTCTCGCAGACGACGCAAGTTCTCTTCATACTCCTCCCAGGCAATGTAGCCCGGATGAGCATCGAGCAGCAGCGCATGCCATTGCTCGCGTGGTTGGCGTACACAAGTACTGCGCCCGGAACCATCGATCTTCCTGCGAGTGCGGGTGCGACCATAGACAAAGGCTCCGGCATAGCGGGGGTTGCGCAGGATCTGAATGACATGGCTGTGGGTGAGTTCAACCCAGAGTAACTGGCCCTTACCCGGCCCTCCACGGGGGCGTCGCGGAAAGAGCAACCCCTGCTCCCGAAAAGCCCGGACCGTCGCACAAGCTGTTCCAGTGCGACGAAACGTCGCGAACAGGAGTTGAATACTTTGCTGGACCTGCCGGTCCGGATCCAGAATCACCTGACCTTCTGTGTCATAAACCAATCCAATCGGAAGCGGCAGTGCCAGTTCTCCACGCCTGGCTTTGTTGAGAACGCCGCCCCGCATGCGGGCACGCATCACATGCAATTCCGCCTCGCTCATGGTGCCCTTGAGCCCCAAAAGAAGGCGATCGTTAAAGTGACTGGGATCATAAATGCCGTCTTCGTCCAAGATCAGGGTGTCGGTCAGGGCGCAGATTTCCAGCAAACGGTGCCAGTCGGCCGAGTTACGCGCCAAACGCGAGACCTCCAAGCCCAGGACGATTCCGGCGCGCCCGATCCCCACCTCGCTGACCAGACGCTGGAAGCCTTCTCGGTCGGCCGCCGAGGCTCCCGACTGACCCAGATCCGTGTCAATGACGATGATCTGTTCGGACGCCCAGCCCAAGGCCAGCGCTCGCTGGCGCAGCGCATACTGACGGCGGGTGCTTTCACTGTTCTCCAGAACCTGTCGAGGGGTGGATTGCCGGATGTAGAGGTAAGCGTTGCGTTTCAGATGGCCGGCATTCACTTTCTGGTGTGTTTCCATCCTCTCCTTATCTTCCTCTCGTATGCAGGACCATGCTGGCCAGCAGCATGGTCATTTCGATGCGTAAGGGCAGGGTCCCCTCCGGCTGGCCATCCCGGGGAGGACCGGCTACCGAGACCTGCAGCGACCCCTGGAAGGGAGCCTCCATCCAGATCCTCATTCCCTGGCGAAGAAACAGGGCCAGTCCCTGGCCTCGACCCACTCCGCCCAAGGCCTGGCTGCGCAGTTCCTCATAGCGGGCCACCAGCGGATCGGTGCCCTGGGCAATCGGGACCGAGGCAGCAGCGGCATCGCTCAGCGTCGTTTTTTTTGACGCCGTGCCAGAGCGCGTTCGATGGTGCGGGGATGCACTTGCACCCCGAAGCGCTTCTGCACCCGTTGCGCCAGTTCCTCGCTCCGCCGCGAGGATTCTTCGGCTCGGCACTGTTCGATGAACTCCAGGACCTCGGCGGTGAGCTTGTGCGCCTGGCGCGGGCCTCGTTTCTGCGGGATCAACCCCGCCATACCGCTTTGCGCGAAGGCGCACAGGGCTTGGTAGAACGAGGGTCGGGAAAAACCAAAGGCGGGTGCGGTTTGTTTCACCGAATCCTTCTCGACCTCGACACGGCGCAGCATCTCGTACTTGACCTGAACCAAATCCCGGGCGTCGAAAAAATCGCTGTCTTGGAAAAGTTCGTGAGTCACCGCGTTGGCCTTCGGATTGAGCGTTCCGTTCCGGCGCAGAGCCTCGAGCTTGGCAGGGCTGCTTTGTTTGGTGGCCATAGGTACCTCCTGAGAGCGTCTCCCCAAAGTATGTAAATATAATTATATACAAAAGACACTCCATGTCAAGCCCTTTTGAGCTTTGCCCGCAACGGAATAATACCGACTTCACCTGACATAAATCTATTTTAGAGTTATTCCAAGCAACTGTTACACTTTGAGACTGTGGCATAATTTCCTTTACACTCACGGCATAATTTCCTTTACACCTGTCCCGCTCTGTTCTTCCCATAGCTCCTGGACCAACTTCGCCAGTTGGATCAAGTCTTCGATGCGAAAGTAAGACCGGCCTCGCGCCAGGACCACGAACGGGTCTGGCGGCGCCAAGCTTGTAAAACGCGTTGGAAACGAGCACAGTTGTCCGGCCTCATCGTGAAAATAGACACGGTCCTCACCCCAGGCCTGACGCCAGGTCACCAATTGGAACTCCTGCCCGAACGCCGGGTGAAAGGGATGGGTGACCCGGAAGCGTTGGGATTCATCATCCGATTGGGGTGTAGTTGGTGACTTTACTTGAACTCTTCTTCAAATGGATCAAACAGCACCTGCGAATCAAGGCTTTCTACGGTACCAGCCTCAACGCGGTCAAGACCCAAATCTGGATTGCCGTCTCCGTGTACGTGCTGGTGGCCATCATCAGGAAGCGTCTCCATATCGATCTCAGTCTCTATACGATTCTACAGATTCTGAGCGTCACCATATTCGAAAAACTACCGTTATTACAGGTACTTACAGATTCTGATATGAACTTTGGCCAACAGACTTCCCGTAACCAATTGAATCTATTCAACAAAACGTTGGGACACTAGTGTTATATAATAGCTAATAGGATAAGCGTTTTTTGGCACCTGGTTGGTGAGATGTTTTTGGCCACAGCAGAAGGATTTTGGAACTCGGTTCGCATTTTTATTGGCCAGCTGTACGATTCGGCAGTTAGCTTGGGCGGACCGGGTCTTTTTTTTATCGCTCTGGCAGATTCCTCTTTTCTCTCCTTGCCGGAAGTGAATGACATTTTGATTGTGGTGCGTTCGACGGGCCAAGGTTGGGAGGCCATGACATACTACGTCGTGATGACCACTCTGGGGTCGGTCAGTGGATGCGCGTTGCTTTACTCGGTCGGACGACAAGGTGGAGCTTTTCTGCACAGGCTTTTGAAAAAGAAGAAGATCAAGGAAGTGGAGATTCTTTATCGCCAGCGGGGAATCTGGACCGTTTTGATCCCTTCCATACTTCCTCCCCCCACTCCCTTCAAGATATTTGTCCTTTCGGCGGGACTGTTTAAGATCCCGTTTGCGAAATTCCTTGTGGCGGTGGCCCTGGGTAGGAGCATTCGATACTTCGTGTGGGGAATCCTGGCCGTGCTGTATGGGGAGCTGGCCAGGAATTTTCTGGAAAAGAATCTCCCTGCTGTGGGGACGGTGCTGTTCTTACTGTTTGTTGCCGCGATTGCCAGCTACGTTCTCATGCGGTCCAGGGCAAGGAAGAAATCGCCCCGTCAGGAGATAGCGTGAGGAGAGCGGCCATCACATTATGGATTCTGGTTCTTGCCGGCTGTGGTGGTGCAGTCAAGAGAAGAACCAAGGTCGACATTCCTCCAGCGTATGAGCGGGCTAAGACTGCGAGTCTTCAGGATTTGGTACAGCTGATCAATGAGCGATATGCCGCCATCGAAAGTCTCTCCGTTTCCAGCCTCAAGGTGGAGTTTGTGAGTGGGTCAGTCGAGAAAGGATACTTGGAGGAATACCGCAGCGCCAAAGCTTACTCAGTCGCCAAATTGCCAGATTCCATATTTGTGAACATTCTCAACCCGCTGACTAATTCGACCGTGATCACGATGGCCGCGGATGGAGACAATTTTCAAATCTGGGTACCCCGAGAAAACAAGTACCTGATAGGCAAGACGGGTGTGAAAGTGGAGGAAGAAAATCCCATCTTCAACGTGCGACCGCATCATCTTTTGCAGGGAATTTTGGTGGAAAGGATTCCCGTTGATACCGTGGGCTCTCGGTATTTTTTGGAAGAGACACAGGACCCCAGATTCAAGTACTATGTGGTTGGCGTAATCGAGCTGCCGGGAAGCTCTAACACCGTTCAATTGGTGAGAAAACTTTGGATCGAACGAAGCACCATGCATTTGACTCGCCAGCACTATTACGATTCCGGAGAGCTAATTAGTGCTATCAGTTATGGTGATTTCATTGAAGTCAACGGAATGCTGGTCAATTCTGATATCGAGATCGAAAGAAAGCGTGAGAACTATCGCATTCGGTTTGAGCTAGTCGAGGGGACTGTGAAAGTGAACCACCCGATCAAAGAAGGGGCTTTTGAGGTGCCGCGTCCACCGGGCGCTGAACTGGTGGTCGTGGAAGGGAAGGCGACTGACAACTGAGGGCTCTCACGAAAAATTTACGAATTAGGCAAAAATCCGTTACAATCTTTATGGTCCTTAACTCTGTGTGATCTAAAGGTATGGTTAAACTGATTTTCTCGAATCTTCGACAACGCCCCACGCGAACGTGCGTCAGCATCCTGGCGGTGGCATTGGGAGTGACCTTGCTGCTACTCAGTTTGGGTCTGTCTTATGGGCAGCTCATGGACAATGCCGAGCGCACCAAGGGTGTTGGAGGGGACTTCATCCTTCAGCCGTCGGAGGCTTCTCTTATCTTTGCGCTGAACAGCGGCACTCTTCCGGTTAGGGTCAGACAAGTAATTGAAAGAGTGGAAGGTGTCGGGGCGGCAACGCCCGTTTTGGCAAAGTTTTTAGGTGATAAATTCCATCTCGTCTTTGGGATCGACAAGGTAAGCTTCCGGCAGGTGAACAGGAACCTGAAATTTGTCCAAGGGTGGATGTTTGAACATCCTCGTGAGGTGATCATTGACACGGTCTATGCCAATTCGAGGAAAATGAAGGTCGGAGATCAGTTGGGATTGCTGGGTAATCAGTTCATGGTTTCCGGCATATTCCGTCAGGGCACAGGTGCGCGGGTGCTCCTCCCGTTGACAACTTTACAGGAACTCAACGGGACTCCGGGCAAAGCTACAATGTTTTTTGTCCGAGCCAGGGAAGGAACCTCACTGGAGCAGGTGTATGATTCGTTGAAGGAAAGGTTCAAGAATTATAAAATAACCAAGGCCAGTGAATTACAAGAAATTATTATGGACACCACCCCGGCATTCAAGCCGTTCATCAGCTCGATGATATTCATCTCTGTTGCTATTAGTTTTCTGATTATTCTTCTGGCCATGTACAGTACAATCACAGAAAGGACACGCGAAATAGGGATTCTCAAATCATTGGGTGCTTCCAAGTCCTATATTGTCAAACTAATTCTTCAGGAATCACTATTGATCTGTGCTCTTGGAGTCGGGCTCGGTTTCTGTTTGACGTCTGTGGCGATTCAACTCATTTTAGCCACTTTTCCAAGTATACCAGTTACCATCCCGCTGTTTTGGCGAGTAACAGCCCCGGTTATGGCAATCACGGGTGGTACTCTAGGAGCACTGTATCCTGCCGTCAAAGCGGCTCAAATGGACCCTGTGAGAGCGCTGGGATATGAGTAAAAGGTTCGAAGTCACACAAAAAGGAGATGTCGTAACTGTCCGAGACCTTCAGATGGTTTACCGGGTCGGGAAGATCGAAGTCCCTGCCTTGCGCGGAGTGGATACTCTCATCAAGGAAGGGGAATTTGTGGCCGTGATGGGGCCAAGTGGCTGTGGTAAATCCACGCTTCTCCATCTTGTGGGGGGACTTTTAAAACCTACTTCCGGTCGGATCTTCATTGACGGCATTGACATCAGCTCGGTCAGTGATGCGGTGCGGACTGAAATTCGACGCCGCAAGATGGGGTTTGTATTTCAGCAGTACAACCTCCTTCCCACTTTGACGGCAAAGGATAATATCGAGCTGGCCAAACGGATCCACGGCAACGACCACTATGAGCAGGGGAGTACCCGCCACGTGTTACGCATGCTCGGATTAGAAAACAAGATGCATCACAAGCCCTCGGAGCTGTCAGGTGGCGAGCAGCAGCGGGTTGCTATCGCGCGGGCGCTCATCAGTCGACCCTCCATTTTGCTTGCTGATGAGCCTACTGGGAATCTGGACTCAGATAATTCACGGATAGTTCTGGACATGCTGAAGGAACTGAATCTCAAGTATGCACAGACGATCATCATGGTCACTCATAATCCGGAGGCCGCTTCAACAGCAAACCGCATCATTGAAATGCGCGATGGAAAGATTGTGAACCCGGTCCAGAACCTCTTTTACGCCATGGAAGAAAAGCGTTTTTAGAAATGGCGATAACCTTTGTGCGGGCAGTTTCGAGAATCTTATTTTGGACCTATTATCGGGGAACTTGGCAATACGACATTATGTGTGGCTTAATTCTCCTCTTCATTTTTCTCACTCCGAGAGCAGTTTTTGATGGGTCTGCCTTTTTACGGAAACAGGAGCGGCCAAAAATTGAGGACAAGGACCAGGAGCTGAAGAAAGTCCGTGCTTCAAACACTTCTGGTAGACGGATGGAATTGGCTGACTTCAAGGCACTTAGCCCCTAGTCCACATCATTTCACTAAATTACAGTCTTTGACGGGTAAATGGAGATTCTCTTGGTGAAGCCTTCGCATAAGTTTGGTTTTCTCATTTTGTCTCTGCTCTTTACTCGAGTTGGGGTTTCTCTTGAAGGAGCCGTCCCCAAGTCCCTCACTCTGGAGCAAGTTTTGGCCAAAATGGATCAGAGAGGTGCTACGCTGCGATCGATGCATTCTTCGATTTCTCAGAGAAGATGGACGGATATTCTGGAGGAATTCGATCAGGGTGAGAGCGGCCGTTTCTACTTTTTGAAGGAAAAGGGTAAGGTCTACCTGCGCAAAGATGTTCCAAAGCCACAAGAAAACACGTTGATCATCCGGGACGGAAAAATTCTTTATTACCAACCTAATATCAAGCAGTTACAGCGATATGATTTGGGCCAGAGACGCAACAGAGCCGAGTTCCTCTTACTTGGATTCGGTTCCAAGAAGGAAGCTCTCAAGGAGACTTACGATATCCGTCTCATAAAGGAGGAAGCCATTCGGGGACGAGAAACCTATCAGTTGGAGCTGACGCCAAAATCAGACAAGCTATCTGCTTATTTTTCTAAAATCGTGCTGTGGATTGATGCCACCTTGTGGGTTCCCATCCAGCAAAAGCTAGTGGAACCCACTGAAGATTATCTGCTCATTCGTTTCGATAATATTGACCTGAACCCCAAGATTCCCAAGTCGCAGTTTGATTTGAAGCTGCCCAAGGGCGTCAAAGTGGTGGGCCAGTAAATCCCATCCCACAGATCACATCCCACAGATCACGCGGATGTTGGCGGATTTTCACGGATGTATTAGGTGCTGACTTCTGGCTCCTGCCTCCTGGCTCCTGGCTCCTGTCTCCTGTCTCCTGTCTCCTGTCTCCTTCCTCTTCCTGCGGTGCCTGATGAGCGATCACCCAGGAAGGTCGACCGGTCGTCTGAGCGCGTGTGTAAAGGATTCGGTGAACAACCGTCCAGTTTGAGAAGATGGCGATTACCCACAGCACTGGGTCCATGTAGTAAAAGGAGCCAATGATGAGAAGAACGATCCGCTCAGGTCGCTCTAGAAAACCGACCTTGCACCGAGGAATTAAGGATTCTGCGCGGGCGCGGGTATAACTCGTGAGCACAGATCCCATCATAACCACGCCCACCAGAACCACATAGTTCATTCGATCCTGCTGTCCATACCAGATAATCAGTCCCAGATACATGATGAGATCTGAATAGCGGTCCATCACCGAATCGAAAAAAGCTCCGAACGGAGTTTCGGAGTTGGCCTTCCGGGCCACCATTCCGTCGACCATGTCGAACAGTCCGGCAATGATCAAAATGACCCCGGCAGCCCCGAAGCGGCCGCGGGCGAAGGCGTAGGCCGTGGCGATGCTCATCACAAATCCTAGAAAAGTGAGGTGGTTGGGATTAATGTGAAGAACAGCAAGTATTTTGACGATCACTCTGAGGATGATTTGGGCACCCTCACCGATTTTTTGGGAAATCATTTTTCCGAGTCTTTAGAAAAGTTCGAGTTTGATGGTTAGAAACTTTCTGGGGTTCTGGCGGAAATCGTAGAGTAACTTAAGAACTTCCGAAGAAGCCTGATTCAAATTCTGGTAGAGTTGCTCATCCTTGGCCAATCGGCCTAAGGTACCCTTACCTTGCTCGATATCGCCGATAAAAGCTGCAAAGCGGTCCAGGGACTGGCGTAACTCTTTGTAAAGTTGATCATCGGTGGACAACTTACCCAATGTCCCCTGACCCTCGTCCATGCGCCCAGTGATACGCTCAATATTCCCCACCAGTCGTTCGCTTTTTTCATAGATGGAAGGATCGTTGACAATTTTTCCTAGGGTCCCCTCTCCCTGCTCAATTCGCGCCAGGACCTTCTGTAATCGATCGGTCGCGTCGTCAATTCTATCATATACTTCCTGCTCCTGAACCAGACGAGCGATAGTCCCCTCACCTTGTCTGACATCGTGGATTAGCTCGGTGGCCTGCTCAACTGTCTGGCTGGCTTGGATCACGGCTTGATTGAGATTGTCATAGAAGGCAACGTCGGTAATAAACTTACCTACAGTGCCCTCCCCTTCGGAAAGTTCTGACAGGATACTGTTCAGCTTGTTGGAGAGAACCTCTAAGTTGGCGAGAACGTCATCAGCACCCGTGATCAGCTCCCGGAATCCGGGCTGGCTGGTGCCCGTCACCACGACCACTTCCCGCGTTCCTGTCCCCAGCCCCAGCCACTCATCCACTGGACCTTTTACCACGGGTGGAGCGGAGGGACTTCTTCCCAAGGAAATCTCAATGTACTTATCCCCCAGTAACCCAATGGAGCCCAATGAGATATTGCTGTCCTCTCGGATGCGGTCGCGGTACTCTGACCTAATCTGCATCAGTACCACGATGTTCTGCAGGTTTCCCCGTGCGCTCTCGATATCTTCTTGAACCTCCTCAAGCCTGTTCTGCCGGGCATTTAGTAGATCCTGAAGGTTATCCACCTCTCGTTTTAGTGTTCTGACCTGACGAGACCCTTCTCCGTATTGTTGCACCGCTTGATCGTATCGAGCTTCGACACGCCGGAGGTCCTCCCCAGTTTTGGCAATTTGCTGCTGGAGCTGCTCCGATTGCTCAGTGAACTCCTCAATCTGCTGAATAAATTGCTGGTTAGACTGCGTGTCGGGAAGCTGGAGGCCAGGATCTATGTGGACGTCGATAACGTTCCCCACCTCAACACCGGCCAGAAGCACAATGTCTCCACGTTTCAATCCGGAAACATTATTCAGGTAAGTTCTTGCATAAAAGGTTTCTTCAAACAAGCCGACCCGTGTCCCAATGGTAAAAATGGCCATGCCAAGAATGACACAGGTGACCAGGACGAAGATTCCCACTTTAAGTTCTGAAAAACTGGGTCTACCCCTTGCGTCCATGGTTGTTCCTCACTTTTTTGATGTTTTTGGGGCTGAGGCTCGTAGGGGCGAGCCGCTGGCTCGCCCGAACTGTTCTCGCCGCATCGTTTGGTGCGGGTGAGCCACCGGCTCACCCCTACGGAGCCGCCGGCTCGCCCCTACCAGGATTCCTGGCAGCCTGCAGAATTTTTCAAGCTCAGTCCATAATCATTTACGTCAAAAACTCCTGGATATATTCATCGTCGACCTCTTTCAATGCTTCGTCGCTTCCCTCAAAAAGGACGATCCCATCCTTCAGCATCACGAAGCGGGTGTTGATAAGGCAAAGGTTCCCTCCCTCGCTTTTGAACGCCAGGTGTCCGTCCGGTTGAACTTCTGCGAACTCACTGGCTAGAGTCATAGCTGATTCAAGGTTATGGGTGACAAAGATTGAAGAAACCCCCTCCAGGTCGCGCAGCCTGATGACCAACTCGCAAATTGTGTGACCCGTAATGGGGTCTAAACCAGCTGTCGGCGAGTCATAGAGCAAGATTCGGGGATTTCCCACAAGAGCGCGCGCAATTCCAACTCGACGTCTCATCCCACCGGAAAGCTCTGAAGTAAACTTGTCAATTACATCCTCCAGGCCCACGAAGCCGAGTAACTTTCTGACCACCTTTTCAATTTGTTCCTCTCTGTAAGTTCGATCCTCCCGCATTTGGTAAGCGACGTTCTCGCCCACGGTGAGCGAATCAAAAAGCGCCCCCTCCTGGAAAACCATGCCGATTTTCCTGCGGATAGGCATCAGTTCCGCTTCATCAAGATCGGTGATGTCCTGATCCTCGACAAAGACCCGGCCCGAGTCAGGTTTGACCAATCCCAGCACCATTTTCAGAATAGTGGTCTTTCCTGATCCGCTTCCCCCCAGGATGACCTTCGTTTCAGCGGGCTGAACCTCCATGCTGAAGTCGCGCAGCACTACCTGTTCATGGAAAGATTTGAACACATGTTCAAAGCGAATAGCACTCAATATCTCAACTCCAGAATGATCTTGCTCACAAAAAAGTCCGCGATGATCACCAGAATGGAAGCAGTGACGACAGCTTGCGTAGTGGATCGACCGACACCACGTGTCCCTCCCGTCGTGCGAAGGCCAAAATAGCAGCCAATCATACCGATGATGAATCCGAAAACCACCGGCTTGATTAACCCTTCCAGCGCATCATTGTAAGTGAGCGAACGCAGGGCTGTGTTCCAATACAAAGACGTGTTCAATTTGAGAGTATACAACGAAACAATCCAACCTCCGACCAACCCAAAAAGGTCAGCTGCTACGGTGAGGAGGGGAAGCATCGTAGTCGTGGCAATCATTCGGGGGGTGACCAGTTTTTTGGTCGGATCTGTCCCCAGGGCTCGCATGGCGTCGATTTGCTCCGTAACAACCATCGAGCCCAACTGCGAGGCGATCCCCGAGCCGACTCGCCCGGCAGTCATCAACGCCGTCAAAACCGGTGCTAACTCGCGCACCAGGGAGAGAGACACGAGTTGCCCGGTCAAGTGCACCGCTCCGAAAGCCTTTAGCGACTTCGCGGATTGAAGGGCCAGCACGCCGCCGGTGAAAAAACCGGTCAGGATGATGATAGGAACCGATCCAGTGCCGATAATGTCCATTTGCCGAAGGGTATCTTGCACGTAGCGGGGCTTGTGGAAAAGGTTGCTGAGTGCACGGGTGCAAAGCAGAGTGAATTCCTGAACCTCGTAGACGGCGTGATATAAGAAAGTCATGTGCTTTGGTATTGTAGTCTGCCCTCGTGCTTTTGTGAATTCGGGGAAAAGATGGGGCCGGGTCTTTAAAATTTAAATTTTGAGATCAAAATTTAAATTTTAAAGACCCGGCCCCATCTTTTCCCCAAAGCACCGTGTTAAACTAAACTTGATAACTCGCACGAAATGGAACAGATTGTATGCTTCGATTTCTGACTTCCGGTGAGTCACACGGCAAAGGACTCCTATCCACGATTGAAGCCTTTCCAGCCAAAGTACCTGTAGATGTGTCTTTTATCAACGCTGAGCTAAAACGTCGAATGTCAGGCTATGGGCGGGGAGCACGGATGAAAATAGAAAGCGATCAGATCGATATCTTCGCCGGCGTAAGGCATGGCTATACGCTGGGTTCGCCCATCGGGTTTATTATCCACAACCGGGATTGGGTCAATTGGTCTGATATCATGTCTTCGGAGCCCAATCCTGAGGCGGCCGAAAAGCGCCGGGTCACGCGGCCTCGACCAGGACACGCTGATCTGGTCGGAGGACTGAAATACCAATTCGACGACATGCGTAATGTCTTGGAGCGGTCGAGTGCTCGGGAAACCACTTCTCGAGTGGCGATCGGTGCCTTCTGCAAGCTTTTGCTGCGAGAGTTGGGCATCCAGGTTTACAGTCACATTGTTTCCATTAAAGACGTTCGGATCTCTGCGGAACAGCTTGAGAAGGTTTCATTTGACCTGGTTCCGCAAATCGAATCGTCGGATATGCGTTGCTCCGATGTGTCGCTTGATGAAGCCATGAAGAAGGCTGTTGATCAGGCCATTGAAAAGGGAGAGACCATTGGAGGTACCTTTGAGGTGCGGGCTGTGGGTGTTCCTGCCGGTTTGGGAAGCTACGTCCACTGGGATCGAAAGCTGGATGGCCGACTCGCTCAGGCCGTCATGTCCATCAATGCCATTAAGGCGGTGGAAGTGGGACGTGGACTCGAATTGGATCCCTATGGAAGCGAGTTTCACGATGAAATTTTTTATAATACAGAGACTCGAGAATTTTATCGAAAGACCAATCGGGCCGGTGGGATCGAAGGAGGCACATCAAACGGTCAGGAAATCGTGGTACGCGGGGTTGTCAAGCCGATTCCCACCCTGCGCCGCCCCTTGATGTCGGTCGATGTAGCAACTAAAGAGCCGTTCAAGGCCCAATACGAGCGTTCTGACACCTGTATCGTCCCAGCCGCAGGCGTCATTGGGGAGGCGATGGTCGCCATTGTCCTGGCTCAGGCTGTACAGGAGAAGTTCGGTGGAGACACATTGCAGGAAATCCAATCCAACCTACAGAGCTACTGCCGCGCCCTTAAGGAAATGTAGATGATCAGACCGATTCTAACGTACGGTGCTTCTGAGCTTGAAACCAAGAGTAGCCCCATCACTCAGTTCGACGGCCAGCTCAAGACTCTAGCCCAGGATATGCTGGAAACCATGTATGCCGCTCCCGGTATTGGTCTGGCCGCGCCGCAGGTCGGTGTCAATCTTCGTTTGATTGTGATCGACATCTCAGGAGGGGAAAGGAAAGGTCATCAGATTATCTTCGCCAACCCAGAGATCACCGAACAAGAAGGGACCCAGAAAAGTGAGGAAGGTTGTCTGAGTGTTCCGAGGTTCATGGCCGTCCTCGAGCGACCCGGTCGAGTCCATGTCGTGGGCCAAGACCTTGAAGGTCATCCCCAAGAGATAGACGCAGAAGGGCTTTTGGCGCGCGCCTTTTGCCATGAAATTGATCACTTGGACGGGCTTCTGTACCTAAACCGCGTATCGGCTTTGAAACGAGATCTGATCAAAATAAAAATTCGAAAGCTCGTTCGTGCTGGAGAATGGTAATGCGGGTGGTGTTCATGGGAACACCAGAATTTGCCGTGCCTTCCCTCAAGGCACTTCTAGACCCCACTCATCATGATTGTGAGTTGCTCGGAGTCATTACTCAACCGGATCGGCCGGCTGGGCGAGGACACAAACTCACTCCACCTCCCGTGAGGCTGGTGGCTGAGGAGTCAAACGTGCCTTTTTTCCAACCACACCGCCTGAGGGATGACCCTGAGGCTCTGCGGTTTCTGAAAGAAAAAAAACCTCAACTGGTGGTAGTGGTCGCCTTTGGGCAAATCCTGCCTCCCGATTTCTTCAACTATCCGTCTCTGGGAAGCATTAATGTTCATGCCTCGCTCCTTCCCAGGTATCGTGGTGCGGCGCCCATCGCCCATGCACTTATGAACGGAGAAAAAGAAACGGGAGTCACCATTATGAAAATCGACGAGGGAATGGATACAGGAGATATCCTGTCTCAGGCTGCAGTATCTGTTGGAGAAAATACGACTGGCGAAGAATTGGAGGATATTTTGGCTCTTAAGGGAGCAGAATTGCTGATCGAAACCATTCCTGGTTATGCCGAGGGGGAAATTCAGGCCAGGCCTCAGAACCATGAACAGGCCAGCTATGCGCCTCGAATCAAAAAGGAAGACGCTCGAATCGACTGGAATCGGCCCGCGCCACAGATCCACAACAGGATTCGGGCCTTTAATCCATGGCCAACGGCCGTCGCCGATTTTCGAGGAGAACGGGTGAAAATCTGGCGAAGCCAAAAGCTGAAAGAAAATGGCGAGGATCTGAGACCTTCAGGACGAGTGGGGACAATCGCGGCAGTGGGTAAAGACAAGATTGTTGTCGAGTGTGGGCGCAAGACATTTCTATCCCTGAAGGAGCTCCAGCTTCCCAATCGCACGCGCGTCTCAGCCCGTGATTTTGTCAATGGAACAAGCCTGCGGCCGGGAGAGCTGCTGACTTGAGCAACCGAGCACGCGGCGTTGCTGTCCGCTTTCTGGAGGATCTTTTCGAGCCTCCCAAACACATCGATTCACTTTCTCAAGATCCCGAGTTTTTGAGTCTGGATTCTCGTGATCGCCGTTTTGTCACCGAGCTGGTTTATGGTGTCCTGAGAAATCGGGAGCGTCTTGATCACCATCTCAGGAATCTCTCACAAATCCCACTTCACAAGTTGGACCCCGCTGTCCTGTGGATCCTGCGGGTGGCTCTTTATCAGGTTGAGTTTATGCGCATTCCCGACCATGCTGCGGTCCACGAGACGGTCGAATTGTGCCGGTATTTTGGTAAGACCTCCGCTGCCGGATTTGTCAATGCAATGCTGCGCAGCTTCTTGCGTGAGAAACCTCGACTCCCCGAAGGTCGATCCGCAAATGCTTTAGCGGTACGTTTCAGCCATCCGCAGTGGTTGGTCAAGCGCTACTTGATACGCTACGGGGTGGATCAGACCGAAGAGTTGTTGGCCAGGAATAATGAGCCACCGATGCCGTTTCTCTGGGTAAACATTTTTAAGACAAACTTGCAGTCCTTTTGCAGGCAGCTGGAAGAAGAGAAGATTCATTACAAAGTCTATTCCCAATTACCCAGCTGCGCAATCGTCCGTTCTCCGAGCTTCACTCAACATCGCACTTACCAGAAAGGTCTGTGCTTCTTTATGGATCCAGCCAGTCAGGAGGTTGCCTATCTGGCTAATGTGGGGAAGCATCGAGTGCTGGGTGATTTCTGTTGTGCTCCTGGAGGGAAATCTTTCATTCTGGCCTCGCAGAAAGCGAAGGGTTCAAAACTCTACTGTTGTGACGCGAGTTTTCGACGTCTGAAGGAGACACGAGAGCGGGCGAGGCTCCATCAGGTCCCAGACTTGAATTTTATCCATGCCGATCTTACGGCTGTGTTGCCCTTTCGAGAACCATTCGACTTCGTGCTTTTGGATGTTCCGTGCAGCGGTTTAGGGACACTGCGCTCCAATCCAGACATCCGCTGGAAAATTTGCGAGCAGGATTTACAGCGCTTTCATTCCAAGCAGGTTTCGCTTTTACAAAACGGTTTTGCTGCCCTTCGAGAGGGTGGGGAACTGCTGTATGTGACTTGCTCGACAGAGCCTGAGGAAAACGAATCCGTGATCGAGGAGTTCCTGACCAGGCAAGGAAAAGCCTCGCTGATCGGTGATTTTCACCGCACTTTCCCAGCACCGCAT
>JALLON010000110.1 GCA_027717925.1 Acidobacteria bacterium AH-259-G07
TGGCCCGAAGCATAAGGGCCCGGCCGTATTCGACATGCGACCACATCAGCGGGATTGCAAATTGGATGTAGCCCCCTTCTGAGCGAGTGTCATCTCGAAACATGCATCTCGTACCAGTTTCCTCATAAGAGCGAGACATGTTGTTTGCCTCCTCCAGTATCTTGTCAAACTCAACGTCGTCCAACAAAATGGGCTTGTCAAACTCCTTCTCGAAATCACGACCGGTTTTCCATTGTCTTTCCATGAACTCCTCAAATCGCTTGCAAGTTGAAAGATGCTCGGGGATCTCGCCGTTTTCGTTTTTGTATTGGTCGATCGTCCTTAGCAGTTCATCACCACGTTTAGTGTTTCCACTCCAAAAATGAAACTGAGCCAAAATAGCGGTGTATTGCAGCCAGGGACCATTTCCAGCATGTACATGGGTCGCGAAATCGTCATGAAAGGGAAGATAACGCATAATCATTCCCAGTTCCGGATCACAGAGTTGTTTCTCCAAAAAGTTGACACTGTTAGTCAACTCAGTTTTGTAATGTAAGAATCCGTAATAAAAGGGTGACAGCAGGGTGAAATCGGGTCTCATGTCCATAGAGCCCTTCGGGTCGATGCGTCGGACATATCGCTGGCCTGACATGAAGAGTTCACTGACGCTGTAAAGAAAGTGCTTCCGAAAGTTGAGATGCGAGCGGGATATGATGCCTTTTTCATCTAGCGTTTTGTCGACCTCGTCAACCAGCGAAAAAGCATAGAGAAAGGAGAAATTCACCCAGCAGGTGTAACCTCCTTCCAGTGACGACTCGTGAATCGCAGTTGTGGAATGGAAGAGATTGAGCTCCTGGTGGTAAAAATTCTCCAGACTGTACCTCAAAGCGTTGTCGATACAACTTAGAAAGCCTTCCAGGTCATCAATTTCCTTTTCCAACCTTCGGGCTGTCAGCAGGTAGTTAGACAAAATGGAAATTCCATGAGCGACGTTATCTTCTTGTTTGTAGATGCTCTTATCTTCACCCTCCAGGTTGTAACGCTGTCCCCACTGGCCTGAGTTAGAGGCAACGTCCTTTATGAAGTGGGCCATGGACTGCATTAGCTCGAAGGCCTGAGGCCCGGCATCGTAGTCATGGTCAGAACCTGCCACTCGCCGGAAAAACTGTACGGCGCAGCTCGTGTCTCTGGGGTAAATATAGGGGTATCTTGATTCCCGTGGAGAGGCTAAGAGCAGGTGGCCATACTTTTTGGAGGGGACGGTGCACTTTGAAATGATTTGCATGTGATGCGACAACTGACCGTTAAGTCGATTCAATTCCTTGTCGCTCACAGGCATATCTGGCTACCGCTCCAGCCCATTGTGATTGACCGGTGGTCAGGGATGCAAGCCCCCGAGGCTATTCAACCACCACTGTCCCTTTCATAAACGAGTGAGGATCGCAATGGTAATCATAGCGTCCAGGCTCGGAAAACGTGACGCTTGCAGTTTCTCCCTCACTGACCAATCCCGTATCGAAGCTCTCATCGTCAGCAGTTGCACTGTGCTCTGTTCCATCATTGTTCACCCACGTTACGGTAGTTCCCACTTTGACGGTCAACTCTTTCGGGTTGTAGGCGTAACCTTCAATGACGACGGTCACCTCCGCCTCATCCTCTGATCGCTGAGACATGGGTAAGAGCATTGCAGCTCCCGTTACGAAGACAATCAGCGCAGCAACTACAAGGCTTTTCTTGCTCATTTCGATCACCTCCCCAGCTCAAATAGTCAGCTCATCAAAACACGGGCACTAATCCCATTCGGCGATATCCCAATTGTGAAGCATTGCTCCTTCAGTGAACAAGGCCTGAAGTTTGTCAGCGATCAGTGTAGATACGAGTGTGGGGGCGAAATGCCATCCAGGCGAAGGCAAAGAAATCACCCGACACGATTCGCTTCAACCGCTTTCCTTTTAAAGGTCCCGAAGTGGCGACACCGAACATGTTCCAGACCGAGCCGGTTTCTAGATCCATAAACGCCCCGCGTTTTTTCGTGAATGACAGCTCCCGCCCATCGACTCGCCGATCGAACACCGCGCCAGCGCCAACGGCTTTACCACCTTTGATCTTCTCCCGGCCTAAGGCCGTACGCATAGTCTTTTCGTAAAACACCACAATTGGTAGCCCACCGACCTTGTCATTCACCACTGGCCGCTTTTTCAAAGACGAAAAGGGATAGGCAACCGGTTCACCGTTGATCATCACCGTGACCAGATGTTCCATCGGCTTCACCTTTTTAGGCAATGGCCCCCTATAGAGGAATGGTGTCTTTCGGATGTCATCATATCCCGCATAAGGATTGCGGCCGTAAGTCCGGCGATATCCAGTTTCTTTCGATAGCACTTTTCCATTTGCATGCTCAGATTTGAATCGGCCGAAGCCTATCAATGCCGCAGGGATCATCTCCAATGTATGACCTACCATCTGTCCGACGATCGCCTCACCGCTGAGCTGCTGCCACAGGGATTCTGTTTGGCGGTCGTACATGACCAAATCGCTGTGCCTGAGCAGTCCTGACGTGCCGAAATCGTAAACCTTGCCGTTGACGCGACGATCAAATGCAATGGCGCTGTAGCACAAGGGGCAGAACGTGACGGATACCGGAACGCCTCCCACCGTGTCATTCACGATTTCATGCCAGACCATGATTTGCAACGGATAGGCGTGTACGTCCCCATTTAATTCGAGAAAAATCACCGGCTCTCGGTCGGCCATCCATTGCGATGCTTCTTCAACCGATACGAATCTGGGATGGTCAATGGGTGGGATACCATCGCGCGGAGGTCCACCCGCTTCAAGACTCGAAAGGTCGATAATCCTTTTGCTGAAGTCGGTATTGGGCCAGGCAGACTTCCAATCGCTCGAAGACAATTGGGTGGCCGCCATGGCCGGCAAAAGCAATACTGCCACTAGAATGGTCTCTATCCTATGGATAGTCTTTCGGTATTGTCTTGTCGTTTTAAACATTTTCTTCCCTCAAGCTGGCTGATCGAACATAGCCTTTCTCGCTGGCCATTTTATCAAAGAAGGTCACGAAGCCTTTCGGATCGTAGCCTGCATTCCACAAGTACTGGACCCCCAGCTGATCCGCCTCGGACTCGTACTCCCGGCTCACGGCTAGCAGCTTCAGATTAAGGAGCATGCTCAGACTTTGAGAGCAGGCTTCCTCCGCTGGGAGGTCTGATCTCTTGTCGGCTTCGTTAGTGAGTGCAGCGGGGCCACGAATTCTTACACCCGAAAAAGACCACGAGCAGAGCAGATTGATCTCACACTTGCAGGTGACCCCTGTGGCCTTTAGAATCGGGCTGGTTCGACCGCATGGCTCATAAATTCTCGAATTCAAAACTAAGACTGGTTTTGTGGGTTCTGTTGATCGCCATTGTTTTGGCGGTGGCCATCTATTTCGACTTGCAGCAACTCTTGCGGAGCTCTTTAGGCTGGATCGTCGGACTGGCGCAGCAACTCTTGCGGAGCTCTTTAGCCTGGATCGCCGGACTGGGACCCTGGGGAGTCGCAGCCTTCATTGCCCTGTACATCTTGACTACTGTCCTCTTTATACCCGGTTCGATCCTTACCCTGGGAGCGGGATTTCTCTTTGGGGTTTTGCGAGGTTCGATTTACGTTTCGGTCGCTTCCACTCTGGGAGCTGTGATGGCCTTTCTCATCGGGCGCTACTTGGCGCGCCAATGGGTTTCCAGGAAGATTGGGGGCAGCGAGAGGTTTACAACCATCGACGAAGCCGTGGGCAGAGAGGGATGGAAGATTGTGGGGTTACTTCGCCTTTCTCCCGTCTTCCCCTTCAACCTTTTGAATTATGCTTTAGGAGTCACCAAAGTCTCCCTTCGGGACTATTTCCTTGCCTCTTGGATCGGGATGATGCCCGGAACCGTGATGTACGTCTACATTGGCTCTCTGGCTGGAGATTTGGCCACTCTGGGGGCGGAGACTCAATCTCGCCCGGCTGCCGAGTGGGCCCTTCGTGTCATAGGTTTGATAGCCACGGTCGCGGTGACTGTTTATATAACGAAAATCGCCCGCAAGGCGTTGGAAAAAAAAGTTTCCTGAGGAGGAACAGAGATGACACAAATGGTCGTTGACAAAGTGACGGTGCCGCCGATGGATGAGTATAACCAGGCTCTGGTCTCCAATGTTCACCCTCCCGATTGGGTCAATCCGGAACCTGCTCCTCGCTACAATCTCGTCGTCATCGGAGCAGGTACTGCAGGTTTGGTGACAGCGGCGGGTGCTGCAGGCTTAGGGGCGAAGGTAGCCCTGATTGAGAAACACCTTCTGGGAGGGGACTGCTTGAATGTGGGATGTGTTCCCTCCAAATGCTTGATTCGTTCTTCTCGAGTTTACGTTGATGTTCGCGATGCCCACGAGTTTGGAGTACGCGTCCCTGAAGGAGTCGATGTGGATTTTCCAGCTGCCATGGAACGGATGAGGCGCCTGCGTTCCAGGATCAGCCACAACGATTCTGCCCAGCGCTACCAGCAATTGGGAGTGGATGTGTTCCTAGGCGAAGGTCGTTTCAGCGGGCAAGACACGGTGGAGGTGGGAGGGAAGAAGTTACGCTTTAAAAAGGCCGTTTTAGCCATGGGGGCCCGCGCTGTAGCGCCTCCTATCCCAGGCCTGGCGGAAGCAGGATATCTGACCAATGAGACGGTGTTTTCGCTGACCGAACTGCCCCAACGCCTGGCAGTGATCGGTGCCGGTCCTATTGGGTGCGAACTATCCCAGGTCTTCCGTCGTTTCGGGTCGGAGGTCTCGCTTCTGGAAATGCAGTCTCAAATCTTGACAAGAGAAGATCCAGATGCCGCTCAGATCGTCCAGCGAATGTTTGTTCGAGATGGGGTGAACCTGGTTTTGGGCTGCAAGATTTTGAAGGCGGAAAAGCGGAACGGAGACAAGCTCATCCAGTTGGAATGCGGCGGAGAGTGCAGAGACCTTGTGGTAGACGAAATTCTGGTTGGGGTTGGTCGGGCTCCAAACGTGCAGGGGCTGAATTTGGAGGCGGCCGGAGTGAAGTACGACGAGAGGAAAGGCGTTGAGGTCAATGACCGTCTCCAAACATCCAACCCGGGCATATACGCTGCCGGAGACATCTGCTTTCCCTACAAGTTCACCCATACGGCCGACGCCCTGGCGCGGATCGTCATCCAGAACGCACTTTTTTGGGGCCGCAAGAAGGGCAGCGCGCTAACCATTCCCTGGTGTACTTACACGGCTCCTGAAATCGCTCATGTTGGTATGTACGAAAGGGATGCTCGTGCCAGAGGCATTGAGATAGATACCTTTGTGAGACCTTTGAAAGAGGTGGACCGTGCCATTGCCGACGGAGAGGAGGAGGGCTTTGTTAAGGTCCATGTAAAGAGAGGTACGGACCAGATTGTGGGGGCGACCATTGTGGCCCACCATGCTGGAGAGATGATCAGTGAAATCACCTTGGCCATAGTGGGCAACCTGGGTTTACGCACTCTGGCCAATGTGATCCATCCTTATCCGACTCAGGCCGAAGCCATCAAACAGGCGGCAGATGCCTATAATCGTAGCCGCCTCACCCCGTTGGTTAAGAAAGTCTTCTCTCGATGGTTAGCCTGGACCCGCTAGGTTAGTGCCTCGATCCATAAAGGTGAGGCTTTGCACTTTTCCCCACACCCCGCGTCCAGTGAACTGCGGACCGTCAGTCGAGATCGCCATAATCGCAAAGCTCGTTGCCGAAGTCTCGCCCTCGCGGTTTGGTTTCCGGGTGTAAGAATTCGCGCCGTCACTGCACTCACCAATGAGGGCGGAAAGGGATCCAGACCTCTGCTCCACACACCAAGAACCCTTCACAAGAGGGGGCTCACAAAGAGGATACAGGGAGAAAACAAAAATGAACTCTCGGAAAAAAGTTGCGCTAGCGGCGGCTCTGGGAATTGCGTTGGTCGGAACCATGAACACCCTTCGTGGAAAGCTCAAAGCCTTTCTGAGTGACCGTGTCGAGAGGGCGCTGAACACAGAAGTCCAGACCGACGAGACCATCGTGCTGAACGATATGGAGAAGCTCCATCAGGTGATTCGCAAGGGAGATGTAGTGCTCATTGAAGGGCGGGCGAGGATCAGTCAAATCATTAAGCTGTTTACGCAGAGTCAGTGGAGTCACGCTGCCCTCTATATCGGTGACGATCTCTTGAAGCACAACCCTTCACGACGAGAAGAGATCATCAAGAAACACGGCGACAATGCCGATAAACTCATTCTTGAAGCCTTGATCGAAGATGGGGTGGTGGCAAATCCATTAGAGAAATATCGACACCACAATCTCAGGATTTGTCGGCCGGTTAACATTAAGGGCGCCGATTTGAAACGTGTTTTGGAGAGCGCCTTGAATGATCTCAGGAAGCAATACGACAGGAGAAATGTCTTGCACCTGGCGCTACAACTGCTTCCCTTTAACTTTGGACCATTTAAGAAAAAGAGCACCGAGATCTGCATTGGAGCCTGCAGCGAGTTCCAGGTAATATGTTCCGGCTTTATCGCCAAAGCATTTCAACGGGTGAAATTTGCAATCAGACCGGTCTTTGAGCTATCAGATACCCGTGGTAATCGGTCAGAAGAAACCCCAGATCAACCGGTCGTAAGAATGCAGCACCCTTCCCGGATCGCGCCGAGAGATTTTGATCTGAGCTCAAATTTCGAAATTATCAAGATCTAAGATCAAGGAGAAACATGCTAGCCGCTGAATTGATGGCGCGGTACAGAAGCCTGCGCACCTCCTTATACGGGTCCGGGGCTGAACCAGCTCTCAGATTTTTTCGCCATCTTCCCGTGATTTTTTCGCCGATGACTGCCTGTCGGCAAGTGCTCATCACTGTCTGTCTTGCCTGGTTGGTTGCTGCCCTGGGCCTTCTACCCGTGCTTGCCGAGCAGACACCAGTGGTTCGGTTCGCCGTCATTGGAGACGGTGGCACTGGTGACAAGCACCAGCGCGGGATCGCCCGGCAGATGCTGGCCTGGCACAATCGCTTACCCTATGAACTGACGCTGATGCTGGGGGACAATATTTACGGTGGTTTTTTTGGACTTGGCGGGGGAAACAAGAAGGACTTCGAGAAGAAGTTCGACCGTCCGTATGCCGATTTACTCGCTCGTGGAGTCACCTTCCGTGCTGCCCTGGGCAATCACGACATGCGTCACCGTGACGGTCTGGACTTGATCGAAGCCCACGATCGCTTTCATATCGATGGTGAGCACGGATATTATAGCTTCACCGCGGGTGAATCAGCATCCGGGGCGCCTTTGCTTGAGTTCCTGGTGCTGAACACGGAGCGTTTGAAAAACGGCGACCTAAACCAGATTGTCTGGTTAGAAGAGGCTCTGGCAGCCTCGCAGGCCCGCTGGCGAATTGTTTATGGTCATCATCCTCTTTACTCCACCGGGAAGCGCCATGGTGGAGAAGACGCCTTGCGCCAGCAACTGGAACCGCTATTTGTTGATTCCGATCAGAGAAGCTCGTCCAAGAGCTTCGATGTAGGTTTCGACAACACAATGTCCGCGCCTCACGTACATGTGGTTTTGGCAGGGCACGATCACATCTACGAGCGCTTCCATCCCCAGAAGGGGGTGGTCTACTTCGTGTGTGGGTCAAGTGGCAAGCTCAATCGCAATGGCGCCCGGCGCAGCCCTGATCTAGCGGCTGTCGAAGACCAGCAGCGCATCTTTATGCTTTGGGAGGCGACACCCGAGGAGCTGCGTTTCCGGGCCATTAATGTGCAGGGGCAAGCATTTGACTGCGGTATTATTCGAGGGTGGGGCCAACCGGAAACCGTATCCTGTTCTGTCCTGATCGGCAGCCGTTAGCACCCGGCGCGGTGAGTTTAACTTAAACTACTGGACCAGGCCGTTTAGATTTTCATAAGCTGAAGTTAAGGAGACCATAATGAACATTGAAGGCGAGAATCCCCTGAAAAATCTAGAAGAGTGGGACGATTTTGTCGAAGAGCGCTATCGGCCCGATCGCAAGACGGAAGACTTTCGCGACTACGACAAAGCACCGGAGAGCGTCAAAGAGTTTTACCGGCTCAACCACGAGAGGCAAACTGTCGAATTCGTCAAGAAACGGCGGGAAACGTACCTCCCGCATACCCGTGAGAAGACCGGGATGTGGGAAGTGCTCCTACGACTCAATGAACTAGTCGATGACAGCGATCCCGACACAAGCCTGCCCCAGCTCGTACATGCCCTGCAGACCGCCGAGCGGATCCGCTCCGATGACCATCCCGACTGGATGGTCCTGGTAGGCCTGATCCACGACGCGGGTAAGATGCTCTGGTTCTGGGGCGAACCTCAGTGGGCAGTGGTCGGCGACACCTTCGTAGTGGGTTGTGCCTGGTCTGACAAGATCATCTATCCCAAGTACTTTAAGAAGAATCCCGATTCGCAGGTCCCCAAGTACCAGTCACGCCTTGGGATTTATGAGGAAGGTTGCGGACTTGACAACGTCCTATTATCTTGGGGCCACGACGAGTACATCTACCGCGTCGTCAAAGATTCCAAGTTGCCGACCGAAGCACTGTACATGCTTCGCTATCACTCCTTCTATCCCTGGCATCGCGAGGGCGGCTACCGACAGTTCATGAACGGCCAAGACCGCGAGATGTTGCCGTGGGTTCAGGAGTTCAACAAGTACGACCTGTATTCAAAGAGCGACGACATCCCAGACGTGCAGTCCCTTCAGCCTTACTACAAGGGACTGATCGACAA
>JALLON010000111.1 GCA_027717925.1 Acidobacteria bacterium AH-259-G07
ACCCTTGCGTCCGTCTTGCGGCCAGACGAGGCGCAGCACGACACTTGACCCCGAAGCCATGGAGTTGATCTTCTCGTACAAATCTGTGGCGGTCCTCACAGGATCCCCATTGACATGTGTGATTACCTGATTGGACTCCAATCTCGCTTCATCCGCCAGGCTGCCCGCAACTACGTCGCGGATAAGCACGCCTCTCTCATTGTCTAGGCCCAATCTCTCCGCATCTCGCGCCGACAGCGTTTCGAACACCAGACCAATTTCCTTCTCTCGTTCCTCTTTTTTACGTTCCTCGAAGGAAAGCCCTTCACTTTCGGCCCGCTCACGCCGCTCAATAGTTCTTTCCGCAAGTGTCACGTTCAGCTGCAGGACTTTTCCTCGCCGAACCACGGTAAACGGAACTTCTTCACCCGAAGGGGTATTCGCTACTGAAAAGCGCAGATCATAGCGTGTCTCAATCTCCCGGTCTCCAAACTTGACAATCACATCTTCCGCTCGGACGCCGGCCTCATAAGCGGGTCCACTCTCGGCCGGATCACCGTTTTCATCAATAACTTGGACGACGAGAACTCCGTCTCCGTCCTTAATCCCCTCAGGATCATTCCCAGCGACGCCGAAGAATTTCGCGATCCCCTCATTCATAGGATAGGTATTCATGGAAACACCCAGCCAGCCTCGCTCAATTTTCCCTGTCGTTACAATCTGGTTATAAGAATTGACAAAAACCGAGGACGGAATGGCGAATCCCACTCCCTGGGACCCACCGCTCTGAGTGAAAATGAGGGTGTTGATTCCGATGACCTCGCCGCGCATATTGACCAGAGGGCCGCCACTGTTCCCCGGATTAATAGCTGCATCGGTTTGGATATAGTCGCCAAAAATGGTTGTGCCTCGAACCACTCGTGCGGTGGCCGAAACAATCCCTGATGTGACCGTCTGACCCACACCGAACGGATTTCCTACGGCCAGTACCCACTCACCTACTTGCATCTTCGAGGTATCACCCACCTTGGCGAAGGGCAAAGGTTTGGAAGCGCTGATTTTCAGGACTGCAAGATCCGATTCGGGATCTTCGCCGAGAACCCGTGCCACGTAAGTGTCACCGTTCTGCAGTGTCACTTTGATCTTGTCAGCGATCTGTTTCACGCCACGCTGCGTGGGGGGGGGGAGCTACGACATGGTAATTGGTGAGAATGTAGCCCTTACTGTCCACAATCACTCCAGAGCCCAGACTGGTGGCTTTCTGCTCCGGAGGAATCATGGGCCCGAAAAAGCGCTCCCAAAAATCATCTCCAAAAAACTTTCGAAGATCTTCGGGTCCCTCTCTTCTTTGTGGGACATTTGTTCGAACAACGGCCGTAGTACTGATGTTGACCACGGCAGACTCCACAGTCTTGGCGACCCGGGCAAATCCTTCAGCCAGATTTGCTGCCTCAGCCAACACCAGAGGCGACCCTTCACCTTCAGTTTCCAACAGTGCCACTTTGGTGGTCTGCTCGGCACTCATCACACGCTCAGGAACAAGAGTCCCAATAGCGATTCCCAGCAACAGAGTGATGAAGAGCGCCAAAAAAGTGATTCCTTTCTTAGATCTCAAAAATTCCTTCATATCGGCACCTAATCCTCCGCGGTTAATTTCTCAGTATGTCAGTTGCTTCTTCGTTTTGTTTCTTCTCAGATTATACGCCCTGTTTGGAAAACTGTTCCTCTTTCGATTTTAGCACAGCAACTTCACCCACCACGACCCCCATCACAATCAGTATCCCCTCGAACCACTTCAGCCCAAAGAGACAGAACGATAGCGGGAGAAGTAGTCTTTGGCTGCATTCATCACCCTTGGAGCCAGCAAAAGGGCAGCGATCATGTTGGGAAGCGCCATCATGGCAAATAAGATATCCAACAAATTGATCACCAATTGCACACCCCAGACGGCACCTACAAAGAGCATCGCCAAATAAAACGCGTCATAGATTCGACCATGTTCTGCACCAAAGAGATAACTGAAGCACTTCTTGCCGTAGTAAGAGTAGCCGAACATCGTGGATATCCCGAAGAGCGCGACAACCGCAACCAGGGCCAATTTCCCCAAGTCCCCCATGACCGCTTCAAAGGCTTGAGCGGTCAGAGAGACTCCCTTGACTCCTTCTACTTGCCAGTTTCCGCTGGAGAGAATCACAAAAGCGGTGAGAGAGCAGACCACGATCGTGTCGATAAAAGGACCGATCATGGCCACCAATCCTTCTCGGACTGGCTCGGTGGTTTTGGCAGCTCCGTGGGCCATGGGAGCCGTTCCGATCCCCGCTTCGTTTGAGAAGGCAGCTCTCTTAATACCGGTTTGGATAACCGTCATCAGCGAAATACCAGCGATTCCTCCCGCGGCCGCAGTGCCGGTGAAGGCGTCGTGAAAGATCTGACTAAACACATGAGGGATGAGATCGTAATGTTTGGCGACCACATAGAGAGAGCCAACCAGGTATAACAAACACATGGTGGGAACCATGCGGCTTGCGACCTTTGCAATTCTCTTCACACCCCCCAGGATGACCACGGCAACCAGAAAAGTTGACACGAGACCGGTGAGCCAGGGTTTAACGCCGTAGGTCTCAACGAGGATCTCGGCCACCTGGTTTGTTTGAAACATGGCGAGGCAACCAAATATCCCGAAAATGCTGAAGAAAATGGCCAGGAACCGGTATTTCTTGCCCAGCCCTACCTCAATGTAGTACATCGGTCCCCCCTGGACTTGCTTGAGACTATCTTGACCTCGATACATGACAGCCAATGTGCACGTGAAAAACTTGGTTGCCATCCCCACGAGAGCGGCTAGCCACATCCAAAAGACCGCTCCAGGGCCGCCCTGCGTAATGGCTATGGCGACTCCTCCGATATTTCCCATGCCGATGGTAGCAGAGAGATGGGTGCTCAAGGCCTGGAAATGACTAATATCTCCGGGGTCTTCTTCCCGATCGAACTTCCCCTGAAGGATTTCAAGGGAGTGCCTTACACCCAAAAAAGGGAGAAACCGGGAGTAGATGGTGAGGATAAAGCCGCCTCCGAGTAAAAGCGCCAGCAGGGGGGCTCCCCACACATAATCAACGGCTACAGATAAGATCCTGTCAAGTGTCTGCACCGGAAAAATCCTACAACCTTAGTCCGCATTTCTCACACCGGGTTTTAAACCAGCTTGAGCCTGGCATAGCTCTGCAGGAATTTTTTGATCCCGATGCCTGGAAATTTCACAGTGATCTTCAAATCGTTTCCGGTATCCTGGACATGAAGGATCCGACCGTAGCCCAACTTCTGGTGAAGGATTTCCGCACCTGAGACAAACCGGCGATGCGAGACTGCCCTCTTTTGAGAGAGCTCTTGCAAGAACCCTCGAACGCTCTCTACCGAATCATAGGTTTTGCCTGAGAAGCGGCTTTGACCTCTTCGCCGGTAGACAGTTTCACCGAATCTAACATTGGGTTGAACAAACTGCGGCGAAGCCAGTGGGCTTGAGCAGTCGCGAACCAGATGTTTTGGAATCTCCTTTAGGAAGCGGCTGGGACTATTCGTTTCACTCCCCTCGCGCCCGAAGAATCGACGGCGGCGGGAATAAGTCAGGTAGATTCTTTTCTGGGCCCGTGTTAAACCCACATAACAAAGCCGTCGCTCTTCCTCCAGATCCTCCTCAGAGAGCGAGCGGCTGTGGGGAAAAAGTCCCTCTTCACAACCCACCAGAAAAACGATGGGAAACTCAAGACCTTTGGCATTGTGTAAGGTCATGAGGCGGACTGCGGCTGACTGGTCATAGTCGTCAGCCTCAGAACGTAAAGCCGCCTGATCGATAAATTCCTGCAGGGTGTATCCCTGCACAGCCTGCTCTTTTGCCACCGTGACCAACTCTTTGAGGTTAAGGATCCGGTTATGAGACCCTTCCGAGTCTTCCCTCCGCAGCACTTCGACGTAGCCACTCGCTTCGAGAGTCTTGTCCAGTGAGAGGTGCAGTGGCAGTTCTATGAACTCCTGAGATCGGCGGATCAACTTGAAAAAACGTTCCAGTGCCAGATGCGTTCTGGCCGGAAAGACATTCTCTTCAAGACCTTTACAAAGAGCCCCCCAGAGAGTCGTTCTCTCATCCCGGGCCATCTGTTGAAGACGATCCATCGTCACTCGACCGATCCCTCGAGGCGGCTCGTTGATGATCCTCATAAGAGAAACATTGTCATCAGGATTTACCGCCACACGCAGGTAGGCCAGCGCATCCTTGATCTCTTTTCGATGGTAGAAACTGACTCCACCAATCAGGTTGTAGGGAATGTCAAAGCGTCTTAGGAATTCTTCAAATTGTCGGGATTGAAAGTTGGTGCGATACAAGACCGCCAAGCCCTTTTCTCCTTCCTGAAGATGTTGATAAATCTTCTGGGAGACGAAATAGGCCTCAGCTCTCGCGTCGGGTGCAGCGAAAAGCTCGAGGGGTTCACCCGTAGGTTTTTGTGTCCAGAGAACCTTCCCTTTTCGATGGACGTTATTTGAAACCAGGCCGGTTGCCGCATCCAGGATGTTCTGGTTTGATCGGTAGTTTTGCTCTAGCTTGACAATGGTTGCCGTCGCAAAATCGGTTTCAAAACGAAGAATGTTTCCGATGTCAGCGCCTCGAAAGCCATAGATTGACTGATCCTCGTCTCCCACCACACTGATGTTCTGGTGGACACAAGTCAGATTTTTGATTAAATCATATTGAGGACGATTGGTATCCTGATATTCGTCAACCAGGAAGTACTGGTACCATTCCCCGTAGCGCTCCCGCACATCACGGTGTTTCTTCAGCAACCGGCCCGTCAAGAGAAGCAAATCGTCAAAGTCCACGGCATTGGATCGCTTGAGAAAACGCTGATAGGCACCGTAGATACGGGAAATTTCTTCCTTCTCGGAGCTGCCCGACTCCTTGCGGTAGACCTTCGGGCTCCAGTTTTTGTTCTTTGCCCAACTGATCGTTGCACACGCCTTATGGAGAGAAAGATTGCTGTCCCTTAGGTTGAGTTCTTGGTAGACAATCTTGAGCACCCTTTTCTGATCCTCCCTGTCACAGATGGTGAAATCCCTGCGATAACCGATCAGGTCCGCGTGCTGCCGCAGGACCCGCACACAAAAAGAGTGAAAGGTACAGACAAGAGGAGCAGCGGCGAGATGAGTGAGAAGCGCTTCCACCCGACTTCTCATCTCCTCGGCGGCTTTATTGGTAAAGGTGACCGCCAAGATCCGCTCGGCTCTGCAGATTCCTTGATCAATCAGATAGGCGATCTTGTAGGTGATCGTTCGGGTCTTGCCACTTCCGGCCCCAGCCAGGATCAGCATGGGGCCTTCGGTGTGGGTCACAGCAAATTTCTGCTCTTCGTTGAGATGCTTTAGATAGTCGCCGCTCGAACCTTTCATTAGCGCCTTCGTTACCCGTCATTCTTGCAACAAAGCTTCACGATACCACGAAAGAACGACAGGTCAAAAGGGGGGGGAAACGGGGCTCGGTTAGCGTCGGCGGCGGCTCACGCGCTCGATAAACTCTTCAATGCCGGCCAGGGAATCGTTATGGGTTGATTTGTACAGCGTCTCTAAATATTGGCGGCAACGCCTGGCGTGTGGGGCTCCCCGCTGTACGGACCCCCGGCCGAATGCTTCCATGGCCGGGTCGAGCCGCTTCTGCTTCCACCGACCCATCCCTATGAAATAAAAGGCTTCGCCATTGAGGGCGGGGTTGGAATGCAGGCTCAGGGCTTTCTGGTAGTTAGATATGGCGGTATTCCACCTCTGCCCTTCCGCAGCTTGTCGGCCGAGGACCGCATGAGCAACCGCCTTCTGCTGATTGATGTAGGCCTTCCAATCACGATCGGAGGTCTGAGCTCCCTTTGAAGCAGCATCAAACCCTGCAATAGCCTTATTTGCGTATTCAGCCGCTTTGCTCCACTGCGTCCTGCTCGCATAAATTCGGATCAACTCGCCCAGAATATCATAACAATCCTTGGGTGCGAGTTCGGCACACGCCTTTTCCCCATATTCAATGACCTTCTCTTCATTCTTCAGCTCTATGTAAGACCTGGCTATGTACGGGGCAAACTGCGGATCGGGTTTTTGACGGTAAACCTTCTCCCAATACCGGGCCGCTTTTGCGAACTGTTGCACTTGGAAGGCGCCGTAAGCCGTTATGTTCAGCGCATTGATGTCCTCCGGTTGGATCGCCAGAAATTTGTCACCTGCGGAGACAACCTTCTGCCACTGTCCTTTGTTTCGGTAATCGAGCAACAACTGCACGTAACTCTT
Source organism: Acidobacteria bacterium AH-259-G07 (assembly GCA_027717925.1). GTDB lineage: Bacteria > Acidobacteriota > UBA6911 > RPQK01 > JADFOI01 > JALLOL01. The sequence goes on from JALLON010000111.1 coordinate 6,295, forward strand.
GACTGCGTGTGGGACCAACGACGATTGATTGCTCTTGATAAATTCGACGATCGCGTCTTCTCGACTGGCTAGATCAGCATTGACGGCACTCTGGAAACGGTCATACTCTTCTCGGGTATAGTCTACTTGTGCGAACGCAAAAGGTTGCCCAATGAGCAGAACCAATAAAAGTGGAAACATATTTCTTGAAACGGATCGAACGCTCATTATAGTACGCGACCTCCATTAAAAGGTTTTTCTTAATGTCTTATATCATTGGTGCATTAAGCTCAGAATCCCTGCGGCAAACTGTGTCAAGGTAACACACTTTCCAAGCACGATCAATCACAATAGATCAGATGACTTCCCAATCACAAGGTTGCTTAAATACAATGAACTTGCTCTATGGTCCAGAACTTTTTTGAAAATATTGAAAGGATCCCCCTCGACGCCATCGATCCAGAAGATCGCCTCTTTGCCATCTCTCCCCCGTGGTTACCCCTTGAGCAGCTGATCCGATCCATCAAAAACACGGGCCTTCTCTCTCCTCTGCACGTGCAAAGAACAGATCGAAGTCGCTTCAGACTGATTATCGGCTTCCGCCGATATCAAGCGGCCTGCAAGCTAAGATTTCAAGAGATTCCCTGCATTGTGAGGGGTGAGGAAAATGCCCTCAAACTTTTTGTGCAGGCTCTCGAGGACAATCTTGTCAGCCGTCCCCTCCAGCTAGTGGAAAAAGCTCACGTTCTTTTGAAATTGCGACGCCACTTCGAGCTCAGCACTCGCACTCTTTTGGATAACTTTGCGCCCCTGCTCGATATTCGTGCGGATCGTTTGCACCTCGAGCGATATCTGGATTTGGCCAGGCTGCCCAAATCATTACAACGCGCGATTCCCAAGCCGCTGGATCCCGAAATTGCCTTGAATTTGTCGGGCTGGAAAACGGAGGAGCAAGATTTTTTCCTCGCTCTGCTCTCAAAGTATCGGCTGCGGAAGAACAAGCAAAAGCAATTGTTCACTTTGTTGGACGAACTGCGTGCCTTGCAACGAATTGCTCCATCGGCGCCCAGAGACGGGGAGAGGGCTCCTGTGGAAATTCTTTGGCAGAAAAGCGGGGCAGGAAAAATCGAACAAGACGAACGCCTGCCCCTGTCAGACCGGTTTGAGCAGGTTCTTGAAAAGCTCCACCGACTTCGATTTCCTCATCTTTCGGAATATGAAGAAAAATATGCCGAGCTGAAATCCGCCCTTAAACTCCCACCCCAAATTCAATTTCATGCTCCCCGCTATTTCGAAGGTAACCGAATCAACGTCTCCTTTTCCTTTCGCCATCCCCAGGAATTACTTGAAGTGGCGAAAAAATTACAGGAGACGGCCAAGAAGGATGAAGTAAAAGAGATCTTCGAATTGTTGTAGACTGGCCCCCATGAAACCATACAAACCCGAGAGGCTTTTTGTGGAACGCTCGGTTGAGGATTCACCGATCACCCAGAACGTGCTCATGCGACTCCCCGCGGTTGCTGTTGAACAAATCGATTCCACCCACTCGCTGCTTGAAGAGTCCCAACACTGGAACCCAACCATTCCCCGGGCGAAAAGATCGTTAATTCTGGCGCGGCACAAGGGTCATTTTTTTAAGCCTTGCCCGGGCAGCCGCACAAAACAAGGTGCAAAAACCGTGTGCTGTAACTACTTTGTAATCAACTACGCAAGCAACTGTCACATGGAGTGCAGCTATTGTTACTTACAGTCTTATCTGAACTTTCCTTATTTGATCGTCTATGCGAATTGTCAGGATTTGCTGTCTGAACTGCAGACAACTTTCGCGGAAAACCCCCATCATTTCTTTCGAATTGGGACTGGCGAGCTAGCCGATAGCCTGGCGTTGGATCCTCTAACCTCGTACAGCGTTCCGCTGGTCGAGTTCTTCGCCGGCCAGAAAAATGCAGTTTTGGAATTTCGGACAAAGTCCAACTACATAGAAAATCTCCTGAATCTCGATCATAGGCGTAAGACGGTCGTTTCCTGGTCCATGAATCCACCTTTTATTCAAAAACGGGAAGAGCATAAAACAGCCACCATCGGTGAGCGGCTTTGGGCAGCCGAACGGTGTGTTCAAGCCGGATACCCGGTTGCCTTCCATCTTGATCCCTTGATTTTCTACGCCACATGGGAGACCGATTACAGAAACCTGATTGAGGAAATCTTTGAAAGGATCCCTGCTGATTCGATCTCGTGGATCTCACTGGGTTCACTGCGCATGACGACGCTATTGAAGGAGATCATACGCGAACGTTTTCCAAACAGCTTTCTACCTCTGGGTGAGCTGGTCCCGAGCCAAGATGGCAAAATGCGTTACTTCAAACCCATCCGCGTCCTAATGTATCAGAAGATCCTAGGCTGGATTCGAGCACAAGACCCGCGCATTCCCGTTTACGCTTGTATGGAAAGACCCGACGTGTGGACTAAGGTTTTCCAAAGCGCT
>JALLON010000112.1 GCA_027717925.1 Acidobacteria bacterium AH-259-G07
CCGCATTTATTCCTCTTAGTTTTCCTTCACTGATTTCCGCCATGTCATGCTTCCTTTCATTTGGCCTCCTATCTTTTTGACGAAGCCTGTGGGTGTCAACCGCAAATTATTGTGCTTCCTTGTTGGTTGGGCTTGGAGCACCTTCGTGAGTCATGTATAGAGTCTGTGTGGGATAGGCGAATTCAATTCCCTCTTCTTGAAAATGCCGAAAAAGCGCCAGGTTGATGTTTTGCTGAATGTCCATGTAGACGTTGTATGCTGGGCTTTTGACCCAGTAGACCACTTCAAAGTTCAAGGAAGAATCGCCGTATTGTTTGAAATGTGCTCGGTCAAAACGGATGGGCTCCTGGGATTCAATGATCTGGCGCACCATTGTTGGGATCTTCGCCAGCTTCTCGTAAGGGGTTTGATAGACGACACCAAAGGAAAAGACGATACGTCGCTCATACATGCGTTTAAAATTGCGTATGCGGCTCTTCAGAAGATCGTTGTTGGAAAAGATCAGTTGCTCACCTGACAGGCTTCGCAGTCGCGTGGTCTTGAGTCCGATGTGCTCGACTGCGCCCAGATGCTGGTCCACGATGATGAAATCACCCACCACGAACGGCTTATCCAGAATAATTGACAAGGATGCGAACAGATCCCCCAGGACGGTCTGAAGAGCCAAGGCTACCGCCACGCCACCGATACCCAAACCGGCCACCAGAGCCGTGATGTCAACGCCAAGGTTCTCCAAAGCCAGCAGCACAAGAATCGACCAGAGCAGGAGTCGCCCGATAAAGGCCAAGGCAGTGGCCGAGGCCATCCTGGTCGCCTCGTCTGCAATCGCAAGCTTGACATAATGGGAGATCAGGTAACCCACAAGACGATTTCCCCAAATCGCGGCCTGGAGGAGGAGCACCATGATAGTGATACTCCCAATCAGAGTGCTCACTCGAGGGGGGAGAGCAAGGACCAGTGAACCTGCGTAAATGGAGATCACCAGCAGGAAAAAGAACTTCGTCTTGGCCAGCATCTCCGCCAACAGATCATCAATTGTGGTTCTGGTGCGGGCGGCCAATTCGCTCAGACGCCGCGCCAGAACCCCTTTGACGATATAAAGCCCAATGAAGGTCAAGACTAGAACAGCGATTGCTAGGAGCCAGGTATGAATGGCGATGTCATAGAATGTCCCGTCTAAAAAACTCATCTTTACCCCCTGTTTAGTATCTCTTCATCTCCTCAGGAACTTGAATAGGTCCTCCCGGTGGCGGTGGGAATGCCGACCCGTGGTGGCAAATCTTTAGAATTGAGACCCTCCAACCCGCGGGCCGGAAGTCTCCAGGGTGGATCCAACCGTTCGGACCTGGATTGCCCGGATCAGGTCCGTCTTGCTTAGGATTCCCGTCAACCGTCCGTTCGAATCGACAACCATGAGACGTCTGAAGTTGTTTCGACTCATTTTCTGAAAGGCCTCCCAGGCGCTGGCACTCTCTTTGATGGTGCTGATTTCCCTCGACATGATCTCATTGGCAGTGATGTTTCGCGTCTCCTGTGAACTCCCCAGTCCTCGAACATCGTCCAGAGTGATGATTCCCACCATCTCACCCGACTCATCCAACACGGGATAGCCGAGATGTCGCTCTTCGAGCATTCTTTGCAGCAAATCAGACACGCCAAGGTCGGGTCGCACGGTCTTCACCTTGCGAGTCATTACATCTTGCACGTAAATACCCTGGAGCATCTCGGAAACCGCTGCAATCTGCGACTCTCCGCTCACCGCCATGTAGACGAAAAAGGCGATCAGCACGAAGAAGACGTTGAAGAAGACAAACCCCAGCAGGCCCATGAGGACAGCAAGGGATTTGCTGATGCTCGCAGAAACTTGCGTCGCCCGTAAGTAAGGCACACGCAGCGCCAGGAGAGAGCGCAACACTCGTCCGCCATCCAGAGGGAGGGCCGGCAGAAGATTGAAAGCAGCCAGGAAAACGTTCATGTACGACAGATAGGCAAAAACAAACGCTAGCATGGCGTTTGCGCGGACGCTGAGAAACAAGATCCAGCAGAGAGCACCGACCAGGAAACTTGTGATCGGACCAGCGATCGCAATGAGTGCCTCAGCCCCCCGCTGGCGGGGAAGCCGTTCGAACTGGGCAAGTCCTCCCAGGACCCAGAGAATGATCCTTTTGACATAGACTCCGTAACGTCGAGCCACCACACAGTGGCCCAGTTCATGCACTAGAATACTGACGAAGAGTCCGATGGCCGCAATGAAACCCAGCAGAAAAGGTGTCATTCCTTCTTGAAGTGGTGTCGGATCGATCGGCAACTCAAGGACTTCAATGTACAAACCCACGTTGCGACCAATCATCCAGGCCAGAATCGGCAGGATCAGCAGAAAGGTCACATCCAAGTGCACCGGGATGCCCAGCAAACGAAAGGGAAGACGGTAAGCTGTCCGAAACATCGGTGTCCCCTACTTTAACTTTCGCCGGCCAATATTGCGAATTAATTCGTCAATTGGCCTGATTGCCTGACCGATCACTCTTTCTCCCTCCTGCTCTCCTGCTCTTCTGTTCTTCTGCTCTTTTGCTCTTTTTGCTCTTTTGTTCGTTTGCTCTTTTGCTCTTTTCTTCTTTTGTCCTACGCAGGGCGTCAAGGCGCGCCTTGACCAGTTTTTCAAATCCTTGCTCGCCGGGGTGGTAGTATCTCCTTTGGCTGAGACTCTGCGGCAAGCACTCCATATCTGCCACGGCGTCCTCCTCCTGGTGAGCATATCGATAGCCACGCCCGTAACCGAGTTCTTTCATCAATCGAGTCGGCGCATTGCGCAGGTGAAGTGGGACGGGCTCGTTGAGTGTTTTTTCCACATCCTCCCGGACTCGACTGTAAGCCGTGTAGACGGCGTTCGACTTGGGGGCCTGGGCCAGGTAGATTGCCAGTTGAGCCAGAGCCAGTTTACCTTCGGGCAGGCCAATAAAATGAACCGCCTGCATGGCGTCCACGGCATAGCCCAGGGCGGCCGGGTCGGCGGCTCCAACGTCCTCGGAAGCAAAACGAACCATACGCCGGGCAATGTAAAGCGGGTCCTCACCGGCTTCAAGCATCCTTCCCAGCCAGTAAAGTGACGCGTCCGCGTCGCTGTTGCGCAGCGATTTGTGAAGGGCCGAGATGAGGTTAAAGTGTTCCTCGCCGGCCTTGTCATAAAGGAGAACGCGCTTTTGAAGCGCCTCCTGCACCAGCTTGGAGGTAATCACGGGTTTTTGGGTCGACCGGCTTCGTGCCAGATGGGCGGCCACCTCCAGGGTGTTCAGGGCGATTCGGGCGTCGCCGTTGGCAAAAAGAGAAATTTGCTCGAGAACTCTCTGGTCAATCTGTAGGTTCCAGCTTCCCAGCCCGCACTCTGGATCTGCAACGGCCCGTCTTAGGATTTCCAGGACCTGCTCCTCTTTGAGCGGGTGCAGCACCAGGACACGGGAACGAGAGAGAAGCGGTGAAATCAGTTCGAAGGACGGATTTTCCGTGGTTGCACCGATCAGGATCAGCTCTCCCTTTTCGACATGAGGCAGGAAGGCGTCCTGCTGAGCCTTGTTAAATCGGTGGATTTCATCCACAAAGAGGATGGTACGTCTTCGATAGCTGCGCCGCTGTGTACGAGCTTCGGCAACGATTTTTTTGACATCCTTGACTCCAGCCAGGACGGCACTAATGGAGATGAAATACGACTTGGTTTCGCGGGCAATGATCTGCGCCAGGGTTGTCTTTCCCACGCCTGGAGGCCCCCAAAAAATCATGGAGGGAATCTCGTCAGAGCGAATCACCTCGCGCAGCATCTTCCCCTCCGCCAGAAGATGTTCCTGTCCCAGCACATCGTTAAGATTGCGAGGCCTTATCCGGTCGGCCAGCGGAGCACTCTGAAGGGAAGAAGACCCCTTCTCAGGCTCCTGCAAAGGGAAGAGAGTTCTATCCATTAGCACTCCTCTGTCGCAGGACTTCATAGAGAATTAAGGAACCGGCCACGGAGGCATTTAAACTTTCCGCCTGAGGCTGCATGGGAATATGAACCTTCTTCTCAGTTAAGGCTAGTACGGAAGCTTCCAGGCCTCCTCCCTCATTGCCGATCAGGATCGCTGTGGGCGGTTCAAAGTGTACTTCAAACAGCGATTTTCCCCCTTCAGGCGTGGCAGCCCACAGACGATATCCACGCCTTTTCAATCCGCCAGCTGTGATCCCCTCTAAAAAAGGGACGGCAAAGAGCGAGCCTACGGAGGCCCGAGCCACCTTGGAGTTAAAGCAGGAAACCGTCTTGGGGCTGGTCACCAAACTGAACATTCCCGTGGCGCGGGCCGTCCGAAAAAGGGTCCCCAAATTGCCCGGATCTTGAAGCCGGTAAAGGTAAAGAACCCAAGGGGTAAGGTCTTGCCAACGCCAGAAGGGTTTTTGAAAAAACGCCAGAACCCCTGGGGAAAACTCGACAGCCGACAGCCTTTGAAGCAGACCAGGAGACAGGCAAAAGGACTCCCGCGAGCGAGGAAGAAGCAGCTTCAGTCGAGGATCTTCTGCATCCGAGAAAAGCAAAAGCTCCACCGGCCGTTCCGAAGCCAGCTCGCGGACCTGCTTCCAACCTTCAACAGGAATCCAGGGACACTCTTCTTTTTCCGGGTGAGACACATATTTTTGCCACTGCTTGTAGCGCTGGTTTTGTCGGCTCTCAATCACGGAAACGGAAGGTGACACTCTCGTGCTATTCTACCATTTGAAGGGTTTCAGGTTTCAGGTTTCAAGTTTCAGGTTTCAAGCCGTGTATTTTGATCCTGCCTCTCCCACGCGAGAGGTCATTGAAAAGGCCGCCCAGGTGATCCGCCAGGGGGGGATCGTGCTCCACCCCAGCGACACCATCTACGGTCTGGGCTGCGATCCATTTAATGAGCGAGCCTTGCAGCGCCTTTTCGCCATGAAAGGTCGTTCGGAACACAAAGGAGTCCTTTTACTGCTCGCCGATTTGTCTTGGATTAAAAGTATTTCAGCTAACATCCCTGAGGTATTTTATGAACTTGCCGAAGCGTTCTGGCCGGGCCCGGTTACCTTTCTCTTGGAGGGCGGATCGGAGCTCTCACCGCTGATCCGAGGGGAGGATGACAAAGTGGGCCTGCGCTGGCCCGATCGGCCCTTTCTCCAACTTTGGATGAAAGCCATTCCGGGACCTGTCATCTCGACCAGCGCCAACCGATCCGGCCAACCTCCTCCCGAAATGGTGCAAGATTTGAAACGGCTGTTTTACCATCAGGTGGATCTGTTTTTGGAGAGTGGCGAGATCAACCAGGACGTCCAACCCTCGACGGTTGTCGATCTCACCACCAATCCCCCGCGCATCGTCCGGGAAGGGCAGGCGGCCGAGCAGGTCCGCAGGTTTTTGAATCAGGCTGGCAGAAGTTAGCTATGGTTCAAGATCCATGCGGCGCAGCAAGTCGGTGAAGCGGGGGTCAGTGCGCAGGGGAGCGAGGAACCTTGATGACTGGTCACACTAGTTTCGATCGCCGTAGCCATGTGTTTGGCCACACAGTTTGCAATAGGCAGGAGTCACGTTCCACTGATGCCCAGGAGTGGGGAACCACGTATATCCAAGTATATCCATGATCGAGACTTGTCTAGCAGTTGCACAGTCATATATTCTGTCCGGGATAGGGTTTTCCTACGCAGGAAAGGTGAGTCGATGGAGAAGCATGTCACTATCTTAGGGGCTTTGTATATCGCATTTGCTGTCTTGGGGCTGTTGTGTGCCCTTATTGTTTTTGTTTCCGTCGTTGGTGGGGGACTTCTTTCGGGCGACAGGGAAGCACTTGCCATCACGTCAATCGTCGGCCCAGCGGTAGCTCTCTTTCTCGTTCTAATATCGGGTCCTGGACTGATCGGGGGTATCGGCTTACTGCAACGCCGGTCTTGGGCGAGGATGCTGGTTCTGGTGCTCGGTTTTTTGAACTTAATCAACATCCCATTCGGAACTGTTCTGGGAATCTACACTCTCTGGGTTCTCATGAAAGATGAGACCGCACGATTATTTGGCGCTGAGTCTAAGACGGAACGGCCAGTGGCAATCGAGTAGTGCCGTCACGCTCAGCCAGGTACCGAAATCGCGACACGGGCCAACTGGACGGCCAGACTCTGCCGGTCGATTTTGTGGCCAACGCGGCCAGTTTGGGTGCGCGGGCGATTCGCGCCCAAACAGTAAGCGATTTGTCCCGGGCTTTGGAGGAAGCCCGTAAGGAAGATCGGACAACCGTCATTGTCATCGAAGTGGATAAGATGGAAGGAGTCCCCGGCTATGAATCCTGGTGGGATGTTGCAGTGTCGGAAGTTTCAGAGATGGCGACGGTGCAAGAGGCCCGAGCCGAGTACGAAAAAGCGGTGAAAGACGAACGCATCTTCCTGTAGCTCGGAGAACGTGGTGGACGTCAGTATTCTTGGCCGGACAGAGGGGAATCCAGGATGGGCAGTGTTTGGATCTCTCCAGTTGGTTTCTTGAGCGTCACCTCCTCAAAAAGCAGAGAAGGAACGACAAAAGACACTATAGCGACAGTTGCTGGGGCTGTTGGCAGCCGAAAAGGAGGAGAGAAGGGCACACTGTGGACCGTGTAGGTGTCCGAGGTAGCCACAATGTCCTTGAAAGCTCTCACGCTGAAGTTCGAGAGTTGAAGATTTCGTATCAATTCCTCACGGCCATCGGGGTAAACCTTGAAGGCAAGATTCATCCCTTGGATCTGAGTGGTTTCCGATCCGGATGGCATGAAGAAGCGCCGAGACCCATCCTGAAGCGCCTGGAAAGAGCGATTTCCAATGCGTCGGACGATGATTCCGTACTCTTTTTACCAGTCCTGCATCAGGGTTAATAACTCTTGTTTGAGTTCTCCACCATTTAATTCACGAGTAGACCTGACAATCAGGTTACTTGGGAAAGGGCCGGAACCTCTCCGATTGCCTGTACTTTGCATGACTCCTGGTACAGGACTGCGGGTGCTTAATAGCGTTTTGAGGATCCCACGCTGAACCACCCTAGTCTCACCTGCCGCGACTCCGTCATCATCGATCCCATATCCACCCACCAGGGCATGGTCTTCGTACTCAGTGAGGGTGGGATCGTCGATCACATGAAGAAAGCGGGGCAGCACCCTGGCGCCAAGTCTGTCTTGGAATGGGTTCTGCGCCTGTTCCGCAAAACGTTGATATCGAGGATCGTCGGTAATGGGACGCCGAATGGCCAACAGTCTGGGTGCAAAACCCTGAGCGAATAGTTCTGCTGCTGCCTGTCCTTCAAACAAAACCGGACCGTTGTACAGATCGACAAGTGGAGCTTTCCTCAATGTTGCCAAACGCCTGCCCATTTCTCGAACACGATTGACAAGTTCTTGCTTTTCAGGAAGGTCATGGCGTGAACGTCCAAATAGCGCAATAAAGTCCTCCAGCGGCATGCCATCTTCCGCCTGGGTGCCAGCGCGTACAGTAAAAGAGGTGTACGATCTGTTGCGCTCAAAAGAAGTTCCTTCGCTGTTGACGTACTGAGTATGGAAATTGGTTACCTCGAACTCGACCTTGGAGGTAAAAATATGGGGCATCTCTTTGAACAGCACGGAAATGTCCCGCACCAACTCCTCTGCCGCTGCCAGATCGATTCCGGCCGATTGCCGCCGATCTATGATCTCGGTTGGTTGCTCTTTACTGAAGTCCGGAACTTCATCCGTTCGGGTCTTGTTTTGCAGTGCAGCACGTTTTTTTGACAGATCTTCCAATGCCATCTTGTAAGCTGCGTCGGTGGCAAGCCAGATGTGTCGTCTGATTTCCTTGTAGTCATCCTCTACCGGAAGACTTATTCTTCCGCCGAACATTCGTGCCAGCCCTGAACGACCCATCGAAAGAGACAGAAAATTGGTGTTGTCCAGTGTGTAGTCACCCACCCGAACCTCCACAACCAGTTGACGCGCTTTTCTTTCCTCACTGCTCAGTAGACTTCCAAGTGTGCCGGAGGCTCCTGCGCTCTTGGTGTCGCGTACTCGATAACTGATGAAATAGGGTTTTTCGAGTTCTTCGAGTTGAAGTTTCTCAATGGAACGCGCCAGCTCATCCTGCATGGCTCTCATCACCACGTCGTCTTGAGCGTAGAGAGGCCAGACTAATAGACTTGTAAACAGGGCTCCAAAAACGAGTGTCTTTCGTAGCGAGTTCTCAAAGACCATGGCTGTAACGCTCCGCTGAAAAAGGTGGTGACAGGATCGGTGGCCTCTCCTGGGACTTGGCTTTTTTCTGCACCTCGATCTGGGAGATGAAGACGGCTGGAGATGCAGCTGAAACAGGGACTCCTCCGGACTCTGCTCCACAGACGCCGTTAAATACCTCGATTTGGTCATCAGCTGCAGCGATCTGGCTAAAAGCGGTAAGAGGTGTACCGATCAGGTCAACACCACGCACCAGCTCTTCTCGCCCGTCTGCATAGATTCGGTAGACCATGATGGGTAATACATTGAAAACATTGGGGATACTTCTCCCTGTCATGGTGAATCCTCCTTGAATATCCTCAAAAAACAGACCAAATGGTTTGTTTTGAGCTTTCAACTTATCAATCAGCAGATTTTTTAACTGGTCTCTCGAAACAGGATTGGATACGTCCACGAGGAGGTTCGATTGGCGCGCCACGGGTGCAAAGCCAGGCTGAGAGCGTCCATGGCCGTTGGATTGGGAGAACCCTTCAATCGGAG
>JALLON010000113.1 GCA_027717925.1 Acidobacteria bacterium AH-259-G07
CAGCATTTTTCCCGAACCTCTTCCGGAACGTGGTTGGCTTCCAAGAACTTCTCAAAGCGCTCAATATTGGCCAGGAGTCCCTCGGGACCCTCATCCGTTGCGAAAACAATCTTTCCAAAGGCATGGTCTCCGCCGCTGGGTGAATGTCGAGTCGCGAGGGACGGGCGCCACCACAATATTTCTCCCCAGAACTCGGGATGATTGGCCTTCTTCAGCAACGAGGACCCCGTGACATCAGAGTAGAGATTGGGGTTCCAGCGCAGAGCCTCAGCAGCCTCCGCATACCAGGGATTACCAAGATGAGCGGTGTGGATGACTAACCGCGGAAATCGGCGCGCAATTAAATCCACATAGGCGGGGCGCATTCGGTCCATCGAACTGTATTGAGGCACGTCGGGGTTTCTGCGGCTCACAATTCCCGTATGAAAGAGAGCTGCCATGCCATAGAGTTGAAGGCGCTCGTAGATCGGAAAATATCTTGGGTTATGAAAATTCTTCAAGGGTCGGGATAGCTCTCCGATGCCCTTAAAGCCGGCTGCATAGAATCGATCGATCTTTTCCAGAGCCTGTGGATCATCCAGTTTTATGCTGCCGTAGCCAATGAACACATCCGGGTACTGCTCGATCGCCTTCTTTATCTTGTCAATCGCTTCGACCGGGGTCAGAACACAAGCCATGGTGTTGTATTTGCGGTACTCCTTGACAGTTTTTTCAATAAAGTCCGCGCTGTTCCGGTAGTGATAATGACTGTCGATTTTGAAGCGCGTCTTTGCATCCTCGGGTAGAACCACGCCGATGGGAAGCAAAAAGATTGTCACAAAGAGAATACTCGCCTTATGCATAAGCTACCTCCTCGAACTGGGGTGAAGGCTCACAGTCGCTGCACCGTTAAGCCTCCATCTGCCATGATTACTGTACCTGAGGAGTAAGGTAGATCACCGCGAGCCAGCGCAGCAACCGCTTTCCCCACATCCTCTGGCGTTCCCCAACGGGATTGCAAGAGCAATCCTGCGGCGATGAGTTTGTCGTATTTCTCCTGAACCCCCGATGTCATGTCGGTTCTGATGATGCCAGGACGAACCTCATAAACTGGGATGCCATACTCCCCTAAACGCACCGCCCAAAGTCTGGTGGTCATACTGAGACCTGCCTTTGAGATGCAATACTCTCCACGGCTGGGCGAGGCAACCGTGGCTGAGATGGATGAAATATTGATAATGCAGCCGCAGAAATCCGACGAATTTTTTTTTTGCTGGACCATCCAGTTAGCTATGGCCTGGGTGAGGAAATATGGCCCCTGCAAATTAACGCGAAGAACCCGCTCGAAACTTTGCTCCGAAGCTTCCAGGATATCTTTTCTCTCTTTCGGTGCGATTCCCGCATTGTTCACAAGGACATTCAGACGGCCCAAACGGTCCTGAATACCGGTCAACACCTTGTGACGGGCAGCGGCATCGGCGACATCGGCCTGGCAATAGAGGACTTGGCCACCAACATCCCGAAGTTGGGCAAGAACATCGCAAACCGAGGGTTCATCGCGAACACCGCAAACAGCTAGATCATAGCCATCTTTGGCAAGACATAAGGAGATACCGTAGCCGATTCCCCGTGTTCCTCCAGTCACTAACGCTACTCTCTTTGGCATTTACTTCTCCTTGTCAAACCCACCCCCTCTACCCGAAAAAGGTCAGATAAGTCTCGCTGCCGGCAACCCGCTGCACGTAAAGCGCCACCTCTCGTGCGTGGTAATCTCCCCACATACTGGACTCGCCGCACGGAACCTTCTGATGGGGAGGAATATAATCCCATGCTCTGGGCCGATGATAGACAGAATGGAGAATGAGTCCCTGATGATCGTCATTTTTGCTCAGATAAGGCTCCTCAAAGAGCGTATCGAGGACCCTCAAGCCTGCCTGCCAGTAACGATGGCCATCCTGGCTTTGCCCTTTCTTTTTTAGATGCTGTCCGAGGCGGAGTAATCCTTGGGCTGCAATGGCCGCGGCTGAACTGTCCACTGGTTCGTATTCATTGAAGGGATCAGCAGCTCGTCTCAGATAATCGCCCAGCTTGTGAAGCAAAGGGGCCCCGGTGTCCCAGTAAGGGATCCCGTCAATAGGAGTGTTCTCAATATAAAAATCACAACTGGCTCGGGCAGCCCGAAGCATGAATTTTTGAACTTCTTCTCCCCCGCCGAAAGCAGCCAGGTGACTCTCGTCTAACGTGTCCAAGAATTCTAATTCCTCGGCATAGCCACACATGATCCAGGCCAATCCTCGCGTCCAGGTAGTGAATGGCGAGAAGCCCTGTTGAGAACTCGGACAGCGATAGCTTCCGTCATTCAGGTTGAAAATACTTTCGTGTGCCACACGCCCCCACACATCGTACGCATCCCTCCCTTCCCCGTAGTAGACATTGTAAGTCGCGGTCATTCGCGCGTGCTGGATAAGGCGCTCCAGCAGAGAGATCTTTCGGTCGTTTTCCTCCATTAATACGTGGCTGAGCTGGTGGCCGAGAGCCAAAACACGCAAGGATCGAATCGTGTCAGCGAAGAGAGAATGAGGGCCGTTGAATGAATAGATGTACCCCCCATCGAGGGCGCTTGTCCAGCGTTTTGCCTGGATCGCTCCGGAACACTTCAAGGCCAGCTCGTAGACATTTCGTTCCCATTCGTTTTCCTCGGTCCTGCCTTCCTTCATGAGACGCCACAGATTGCCGTAAGTGCTCACGATGTTGAATCCGTGATCATGGACTCCGAAATGTGTCAAGTGTGGAGCCATCACCTGTAACGTCTTCTGTCGGCCCAGTTCAAGAAATTTTTGGTCTCCAGTGGCGTCGAATTGAAGGATCGAGGAACCAAATTGAAAGCCCTGCGTCCATTCCGTCCAACCGCGGGACATATACTTTCCTTGAACCGTGAAAACGGGTGAGCCCTGGGAAGATTGGCTGCTTTTTTCGATGGCCTGGATTTTTCGCGCTGATAAGTTCCACAGCCTTCTGATTTTGGGTTCAAGATCTGCCGGCTTGATTTGGAGATCGATTTTCACTGGATAGTTATTGTAAGATTAATTTTCTTTAAAGCCGAATGAAAATTGCACTATGTAACGAGGTTCTGCGTGAGTTGGAGTTTCCTGCCCAGTGTGCTTATGCCGCTGGACTTGGATATGACGGACTTGAACTTGCTCCTTTCACTTTAGGCGAGACCCCTCATCTTTTGAGTAACTCTGATCGGGCCAGGCTTCGCAGCGCTGCCGCGGATGCGGGTATCGAAATCGTGGGTCTGCATTGGCTTTTGGTCACCCCGCAAGGCTTGTCCATCAACAGCAGAGACGCGTCGGTCAGGCGACAGACGGTGGAGGTGATGCGCCGTTTGATTGAGCTCTGTGCCGATCTGGAAGGAAAGGTCTTGGTTCACGGATCGCCTGGCCAGCGTCAGGTTGAGCCTGATGATGACCCGGCTGAAGCCTGGAAGCGCGCCCTGGATAGCTTTGCCGCGATTAAAGCGGACGCAGAAGCGGCCGATGTCGTGTATTGCATTGAACCCTTGTCGCAGAGTGAAACCAATTTTATCAATACAGTTGCTGAGGCAGTCAGTTTGGTCGAAGCCGTTGGTAGTCCAGCCTTGCGTACCATGATCGACACCCGGGCTGCCAGGCTGGCAGAGGATGCGTCGGTTGCCGAGCTGATCGATCATTGGCTCCCCAGGGGGATGGTCGCCCACATCCACGTCAATGATCGCAACCGGCGCGGCCCCGGACAAGGAGATGATGAGTTTGCGCCGGTTTTCGCTGCGCTGGTTCGAAACGGATATTCCGGCAAGGTTTCAGTAGAACCGTTCGACTATGAGCCTGATTCTGGTGCGACGGCAGCCCACGCCATCGGCTACATTCGTGGGATTCTTCAGACGCTGGAATGGAAACGTGAGACAAAGGGAACGGCCGGCAAGCAGAATTTGGATTGAATTTGCCCCAGCCGGTTGGGATAATCTGAAACCTCGCGAGGGATCATTGCCAAAAAAGGTAACCAGTCGAAGGACTTTTCTTCAGCCAAAAGCGTGGACTTCCACCTTAGGAGCCTCGATCGCTTTTGCACAGCCCCGGCAAAGGCCAGAGAAAGACCAGCTGATTCGGGCGGGTCGGCCGGCGATGGCGTGCCAGTTTGAGATTTTTTTCCCGGCCTCCCACAGATTAAAGATTGGCGGGGTCCACCGTGCGCTGGATGAGGTCCAGCAATTGGAACGCCAGATGAGCGTTTATCGCCAGGATAGTGAGATCTCAGCCATAAACCGGCAAGCTCAAAATCAACCGGTCGAGGTCGAAGAAGGCCTTTTCTCTTTGCTGCGTCTCGGTATTGATTTATACCGGGAAACCCAGGGGGCTTTCGACATGACCGCGAGTCCGCTGTCCCGCTGCTGGGGTTTTTTTGCCCGGCAAGGACGGGTTCCCGAGCAGGTTGAAATTGATCGAGCTCTCCATTCCGTAGGGTCTGCCTTTTTGGATCTTGACCCGGCTAAGCGCTCAATATTATTTCGCTGCAAGGATCTCGAGCTTAACCTGGGAAGCATCGGTAAGGGCTATGCACTGGACCGGGCGGCGACGATACTGAAAGGCGCTGGTTTGGGCCAGGCACTGCTGCATGCCGGCTACAGCAGTCTTCTCGCCATAGGAAACGCACCCTCCTCCGGGGATGCAGGCTCAGGGTGGCAGCTTAGCATTCGTCATCCGCTGGAGCAAAATCGCGATCTTGGGGTGGTTCGTTTGCATGATCAGGCAATGGCGACATCAGGAACAGGACAACAGTACTTCATCTCAGACAGCAAAAGGTATGGCCACATCATTGATCCGCGCACGGGTTACCCTGCCGATTTGAATGTCAGTGCGACGGCGTTCGCCAAAATGGCCGCGCAGGCCGATGCGCTTTCAACGGCTTTCTTCGTCATGCGTCCCGAAGAGATTGACAACTACTGCAAGAGAAATCCAGAAGTGGGAGCGTTGATCGTGCCTAAATCAGCCGATGACGCTCCACTTCAATACCACAGCTTCGGCTTGGTGCCTGAAGATTTGGAGGTTTATTTGTGAATCCAAGTAGTGATACACTTTCCTCAGGGCAGCAGTTTGTTCTCGTGTTGCTGCGTTTTTCGGTTGGATGGCATCTTTTTTATCAGGGCTTTGGGAAGCTTCAAGCAGTGGATTGGACTTCGCAAGGATATCTTCAGGCTACCTCGGGTTCACTTGCTCGTTTGTTTCACGGGATCGCGCAAAGTCCACCACTGCTGGGCCTAGCGGATGCCATTACAATTTGGGGCCTGATGATTCTGGGCCTTTTTCTTATGATAGGGCTCTTCAGCCAAGCTTCTGCAATGGGCGGGTTTTTTCTCTTGATGCTGTTCTATCTTGCAGCTCCGCCCTTAGCGTATCAGGGCTTCATAGTGGAGACGGCGGAAGGAACGGAGCTGTACATCAACAAAACTCTCCTCGAGGCCTTTGCACTGCTGGTGGTTCTTTCTTTTCAGACTGGTCGTATGGCGGGTTTGGACATATTGATTGACCGATGGAGGGCCGGACGAGAATCACAAGGTGGGCAGATGGCTGAATTATAGTTGATAAAATAAAAGACAGTCAGGAGAAACTATGGCAATGACGGAAGAAAAAAGAAAGCTAGGGCGAAGGAATTTCATCAAGGCGGTGGCTGCCATGCCGGCAGCAGGAGCACTGGTTTGGAAGGCAAGTGGAATGACGCCGGTGCGCGCCGGCATCATCGGACCCGGCGGGCAGGGCCGGGTTCTCATGGAAAATAGCCCGCCGAGCCACATCCGTCTGGTGGCAGTTTGTGACATCTTCCCCCAGAACCTGGAAAAAGGTCTGGAGATAGCACGCAAAGTGCACCACCCTCGTGCGGAAGCTTACACAGATTACAGAAAGCTGTTGGAGCGCAGGGATATCGAGGCCGTTCTGATTGCTGCGCCCCTGTGGCTGCATGACTCGATGGCTGTGGACGCCCTCCAGGCCGGCAAGCATGTGTTTTGCGAGAAGACGATGGCACACAGCATTGAGGGCTGCCGCCGCATGATCGAGGCGGCCCAATCGGCACGGAGGAATCTGCAGATCGGTCACCAGCGCAGCTATAGTCCCCTTTATCGCCAGGCCAAGCAGTTGATCGATGGCGGGGTCATTGGTGACGTTTACCATGTACGAGCCCTGTGGCATCGCAACGGAGACTGGCGTAGAAGGGTTCCCGATGTTGACTTTGATCCAAGCCCTTGGGGCTACCCGGACCTGGAGCACTTGAAAAACTGGAGACTCTACAACAAGTATTCGCAAGGTTTGATGGCAGAGCTGGGAAGCCATCAGCTGCAGGTCGTGAATTGGTTCTCGGGACGGGTACCCAAGTCTGTATTTGGCTCTGGTGGCATCTATCGTTACAAAGATAGCCGCGAAGTGGAGGACCACGTCTATTTGATTTATGAATATCCGGACAGCCTGACTGTGACCTACTCCTCCATCCAGTCCAACGCCTTGGATCATTACTATGAAGAGTTCATGGGGACCGAAGGCACGATCATCCTCAGTAGCGAAAAAGAGGCCATGCTCTTTTACGAAGGTGGAGCAAAAGAAGCCACGGAGTTAAAAGTAGAGTCCGCTGCTGGTGGACCGGTGATGCAGGCCTCGGAGAGTCGGGCTAGAGATGCTGCTGGTTCTAACATTTCAGGGGCGTCGACTGGCTTCAGTGCCCTCAGGGGCTATCAGAACGAGATCGAAGGTTTCTGCGCCACAATCCGCAATGGCAAACCCAATCTCTGCGATGGGCCCAATGGCATGGCCGCGGCCGTAGCGATTTTGAAAGGGAATGAGTCCATTGCCAAGGGCGAAAAGCTCGAAATCCCCCCCCAGCTCTACTACACGACCTAGGGGCGGAAAAGGGGGTCTGACCCCATACGCTAGGTCTGACCCCCTTCGATCAGGCCGATAAGGGGGCAAGTCAGAAATGAGGCTACCTCGTAAATTGGGTGTGAGGAGTGTAAATCACCTCCTGTCGACGGATGGGACAGTGGAGGTGGCAGGACTCAACACGCTGCTGGAGATTAATCAGGTTCTCCTGGAGAGTTCAAATCTGAAGGAATCCTTGCATCGGGTTCTGGAGATTCTGGAACGCCGCCAGGGCGTGATTCGAAGTGCCGTGACTTTGCTCCAGGAGGACTCGAAAGAACTTCACATCGAGGCAGCAAACGGTCTTACTCCTATTGGCCGGCGGGCTCGCTACCACCTGGGCGAAGGGATTACGGGGCGCGTGGTAGAAAGTGGAAAGCCGATCGTGGTGCCTCAGGTCAGCCGTGAACCCTTGTTTTTGAACCGCGCTGATCAAAGAAAGGAACTCAAGAAACAAGAGCTGACTTTTATTTGCGTGCCGATTTTTGGCAATGGTGAGACAGTAGGCGCCCTTGGCCTTGACCTTTTCTTCGAGGACACCCGCAATTACGATCGAGCGCTTAAATTTTTCAGCGTGGTATCGTCGATGATTACCCAGACCATGAGGATCGATGGCCTGATTGAGGCTGAGAGAAAACGCCTTTTGGAAGAGCGCAATCAGCTGGTGGAGGAATTGAAGGACCGCTATGATTTTTCCAATATTATTGGCACCAGCAGTGGGATGAAACAGGTCTATGAGCAGGTCGCTCAGGTTGCCCGTACCAGCACCACCGTTTTGATCCGTGGAGAGTCGGGAACGGGCAAGGAGCTAATCTCCTACGCCATCCACTACAATTCGCTCCGAGCCAAGAAGCCTTTCATTAAGGTTAGCTGCGCAGCCTTACCCGATACCTTGGTCGAGTCCGAGCTGTTCGGCTATGAGAAGGGAGCTTTTACCGGTGCCCAGTCTCGAAAACAAGGACGGTTCGAGTTGGCTCACGGAGGCACTCTCTTTCTTGACGAAATTGGAGAACTGAATCCTCTCACACAAGTGAAGTTGTTACGGGTGCTTCAAACGCAAGAGTTCGAGCGATTGGGTGGGACCGAAACCATCAAGGTTAATGTCAGATTAATAGTGGCAACCAATAAGGATTTGGAACAAGCCATGGCCGAGGGGATCTTTCGTGAGGACCTCTATTATCGACTGAATGTCTTCGCGATTTTTGTTCCACCTTTGAGGGAGCGAAAACCGGATATTCTGTTGTTGGCTGACTATTTTCTAGAAAAATACGCCACTGAACATAGCAAGAACATTAAGAGAATTTCGACCCCTGCCATTGATATGTTGATGAGCTATCATTGGCCTGGCAACGTTCGTGAGCTGGAGAACACGATCGAACGGGCTGTGCTGGTTTGTGACGGCCACGTCATTCACGGCTACCATTTGCCGCCGACGCTCCAGACCGCAGAGGCATCCGGCACCGTCATGAGCATTTCTCTTCCGGAAGCGGTAGCTGCCTACGAGAAAGACCTTATCCAGGATGCCTTGAAAACCACACGCGGCAACCGTGCCAGAGCGGCCAGGCTCCTGAACACGACCGAGCGGATTGTAGGATACAAAGTCAAAAAATATGAGATCAACTCTGATCGATTTCGCCGCTAAAAAGGCCAGGAAAAAGACTGCGAAACCTCCCTGGCAGTTCCGCATCCGGGTTTCAAGAAACTGACGCTCCCAAAAGTGGATCAAAACGTCAGCTTCA
>JALLON010000114.1 GCA_027717925.1 Acidobacteria bacterium AH-259-G07
GCGGGTGGGTGTAAAGCTGGAAGGTGCCCGTTCGGCACGAAGATTACGCGGGTTGGAGGGATGGCGTCGGAAGGAATCACTAAAAAGCCGGCTCCAACTGAATCCCGATTTGAGCGAGAGACCGTCGCTCAGACGTCTCTCCAGTTCCAGATTTAAAGAGTGACGCGTGTAAGAACCGCTCCCAGTGAGAATCTCGAAGGACCCAAAGTTGGGATTGGGACGGCGGGACTGGATGAAACCCGGCCCAGGCAAAGGGACATTTGCTGTAAGTATACGACGCGAGTGAGTCCCCTTAGTGCCTCGGTAGGAAACCTCCGCGAACCAACCTTGGGTGAACTCGCTTTGCACACTTAGTCGCCCGTGCTGGGTGTGGCGCGTTCTGAGGTGAGATTCAGTGCTCCGGATGCGCAGCTCAGTGGGTGTAATCGTCTCAAAAGGCGTACTAAGATCCAGATCGGGAGTGTCTACCCGTGATTGAGCAGTTTGTGCATAGTGAAAGGGATAATTTCGACCCAGGTAGGGCAATAATTCACTTCGTCGCGGTGGAGAGTAATAGATGGAATAGGAAGTTCGAAGGACCAGTTGCTGGTTCCCCAGAGGACTATAAGCTAAACCCAGATGAGGAGCCCAGTCGTTGCCATCCGGAAAAACCAGCCCCCCCTCCCCTGCCCGGTCTAAGCCGAGTTGTGTAGCTCGTGGGCTTCCCACGATAACGATTTCTCCGTTCGTCGGAGGTTCGAAAAGAAGGGGATAAAAAGTGGAGACGTTATCGTGAATGGAACGGTAGGGCTGGAAATAATAGTAGTTTGCCCCAGCAGGAGATGCATCTTCACAAGCATCTGCACCTGGAAGAAGAGCGCAGGCTAATGGAAGAATTCATGAAGAATCCGCCGGAAGTGAACCGCTTCATTGCCGAGCATTCCCGCTGGCCCACAGACGAGGAGCTAAGGAAGCTTTTGGGCGAGGAGGAGATGCGGAAGCTGCTGGGGGATGGCGGCTCAGAGTAAATCGCCAAGGTGACGAGCAATCTTCGACAGGCTGGCCGTGAGACGGTGCTAATTGCCAGCCCTCCATGGGGCGCTCCACTGAAGTCTGGGGGCACTCATGCTGCTGTCGCGAATGTTCTTTTCACTTCATAAGCAGCACTACACTTCTTCAGATCAATTTCCACTCTTGGGGTGGAAACCTGACGCTCTATTTTAGCAAAGAGCTTGTGCAAATTTTCCCAAATCTCTTTGTGGACCTCGTGAGTATACTCATCGTCCTGTGAGGTCAGATACACGAAACGAATCAGTTGGTCGGTAGTCCTACGGTGTATTCTCTCCTCCTTTTCCCAACGACATAGCACTACTGGTCCAATGCCCAGATGTTTTGCAAATTGTCTTTGGTTGAGGTGCAACATTTTTCTCAGAAAAACAATTTCCGTACCTGATAATAAAGAAGGTTTGGTTACCAGCCTCCAAGCAATACAGCGATGCAACTGGTTCATTCGAGGGATAAGGACCCGACGTGCTTCACAGTGAGGACACTGATACCACTCCACATTTTTCAGATATATATTAGGTAGACCAGATTCTGTGTAGTGGTAAAGACCCTTTCTTGGTCTTAATTTCCTTCCTTTTTTACAGTTGTCACAATGCATACTAGCCTCCCTCAGAATACTGTGATTAATTTCAAAATCGAGCGCCTTAAATCCAGGCAAACAACTACACTAACAGGCTCTTCGTGTTCGTCAAATCCCTCGATTGTGTAAGTCCACGACTTGTGTTCACTAGAGTACTGTTTGTCTGCCACTTTACATTCTCCAGATAGCAAGACTTTTATATCAACTTGCGTCACATTTCGCTGTTCAGCTCGGGCGTCAAAGTGGAATGTTCTGTCTATAGTGCCTTCCTCGAACAGCCATCGTATTCGTTCTAGTACCCTCTCATCAGATAATGGTGGCCGTCTCTTAGCGGTACTCATTCTATATTAACCATTGGTTAATCAAAATGCAACAAAAATTCAAGCTGTACGGAACTGGAAATTTCGCAAAAACCCCTTTGCCTCCTTCATGGTCGAGCAACACGATGTAATCGGCTTTCTCTTTTTTAATCGTCACTGTTTACTTCTGGGCATCTCTCACCGAAAGTTTTAATGATCTCCGCTGTTTGAGGCCGTGCTCCTCCACGGGTTGATCCCGCAATACAAGAGATGAATCATTCCCATAGAAGCCCTCAGTCACTGCCCATGAATCACTGTCGGTCACATAGACTCGAATCTTTTCCTCTGACCCATAAACTGCCAGACTTTAAGCCCAGTAGCAGAGCAATGAAGGCAGAGAAGTATTTGCCGGTCATTTCGACCTCCTTGGGCCAGAATATTCCTCTAAAGTCCAATCTGCAATTAGAACGTTTCCTGGAAGCGAGCTCTAAGTGTGAGCCCCTGGCAAAAAGAATCCCTCAACCTCCGAGTTGGCGACTGGATCATCTGGGAGGATGGGGCCAACCATCCCGCAATGGGATGACTTTAGTGGGCGCTGAGAGCGGAAGTGGTACGTATGCGGAATGAAGGGAAGACGTTCCGGGAGATCGGCAAGGTGTTTTGGGGATCAGCTACCAGGCTGCCCATGGGCACTGGAAGCGGCACCTAAAAGGCAACTCAAGGAAGCCGTAAGATCATTTAAGAACATTACCGCTGCAACAACTCTCTCGGTTTTTGAGTAGAGACATTGCCCCCGCTTGTCTGCTCTCGCATGGGGAGAAACGGACAATGGGAGGGTGAAACATACCGCTCCGGGAAAGGTTCTAACGTCGAGACTCCTGAGGCTGACCACCGTGAAAGGTGCGGTGGGGCTGTGTGCCGGCATTTTTTCCTCCTTTTGTAAAGGTTACCATATCCCACCAACGGTTCGAAGGGTCCTGTTCTAACCTTTCGTGCAGTTCCAGCTTCTAACTCTATGGTTTATAACCAGTTATCCCGGACTCGCTTCACGACATCAGCTTTGCTCATTCCTCCACTTTGATCCGTAATCGACACCCCGGGTCGCAAGTAGCAGCGGAGCGGTGTTAGAATATTTTGAGTAAAAAGGAGGATAAATGCCACTGTCTACCTATATTGGTCCCTCCCTCGATATCGAAACAAACAATGCACTCAAAACAATGCTTATGAATCTATTCGAGGATAAACCAGGGAATTGGCACGCGTCGATTGTCCTATCTCAATCCAATAATCAGTGGGATGTCACGATCACGGGACCTGACGATTTTGAATGGAGGCGCTGTTTTAGGGGGCCTGGTGAACACAATATGAATTTTATTCGTAGTAGAATTCAGGAGGCTTTAGAAGGCTGAGTGCGCTCAATTTCAACCTATCCCCATAAACCTTAGCCTTTGAACTTCGCTCTCCAGTCCGACGGTGATATCTCGCTGGCCTGCAAGCTGCCGCGGTTGCCGCGTCCCCCGAGGGTGTTTTAGTCCGTCCAGTGAACGATCATATTTTCCTCCAAAGTTGCCAGAGGTAAACCGTCAGGATGATCGCCGGTCCGCCGCTTCAGCCACTTCTTCCAGATCCGACGGACAGCCCGGTAGTACTTGAGACTCTGGTAGTTCGTGGGGCGTCCGTAGTACTGGTAGTGTCCCCGGAGCTTCCTATTGAGGGCCTCTCCTTGCTCGTCCACCGGATCATGCCGGTGTGTTTGACACCAGGCCGAGACCCAGGGCCAGCCATAATCCGAAAACAATGGACCATGCCAGCCAATTTTCTAAGGTGAGAAGTCGGGGGAAATCCCCTGAGATTCTGGAAGCCATTTCATCCTTCCGTTCAGGGTGAAGTGGTTACGGCTCTTTCCCCATAAGCTGGAGTAATTCCTGGCTTCCCTCTCTCCGCGGCAGGCTCAACAAATCCGAGCCTCCACCGATTCGGTTTTCTGGGACGATGTGCCCACTCATGCTGATTTCTAGCCCCCAGCTCGGTGCCTAGAAATCCCTCACTCAATACCCGTGCGTCTCTTTCTCAGCCCGTCTTACACTCATCCCTGCCCTACTTGCTCTCTCACACCCGTCAGGCCCAGCTCTGCCTGTCATGCTCAGTATCCAGTCCGAAAAAAACCTGTCTTCACCCACTTTTCGAGCCGAGATAGACTAGCCTCAAAAAAGCAAAGTCCTATCTAATCCGCCTTCCTACTCTGTCTTCCCGCAGAGCCTGAGTTTATCTGCCCAGCCGGGAGCGCCTGTGATCGCGGCCCAGCGATAACCATCTCCAGCGCAGTCGCGGGCCTTATGTGGAGCGCGCAAGCCATCACGGAAACAGGCGGTAATTGGCTGGCTGCCTCACCCGCCGCTGGAGCAGCGCCGGGGATTATTGCAGTCAGCGTAGACGTTTCGAACTTAACGCCGGGGAACTACCTGGGTATGGTAACCGTGCAAGCGCCATTGGCCGTTCCTTCTACACAAACCGTGCCCACCGAGCTAACTGTCGAGGCCGCTCCGGAACCAAAGCTCACTGTGAAGCCTTCCGAGCATACTTTCGAGATCACCGCCGGGACCGGCAACCCGCCGGCGCGGACGCTGCGCATCAGCAACGCGGGCGGAGGGACACTCGACTGGACTGCGATGGCCGAAACGCAGTCCGGCGGCGACTGGCTGAGCGTGTCGTCCTCTTCCGGCTCGGCCTCAACCGTTTCACCGGCGACGCTCGAGGTGGCCGTCAACACAGCCAACCTTGAGCCGGGAGTTTACTCGGGCTCGGTGCTTGTGGAGAGTTCAGCCCTGGACCAGCAGGAGACCGTGGCGGTGACGCTGCTGCTCTCGCAGCCGACGCAGACCATTCTGGTGAGCCAGAGCGGGCTGCAATTCGTTGCTGTCGAAGGCGGCGCGGTGAACCGCCCCAAACGTTCGGCATCCTGAACACCGGCGAGGGAGTGATGGATTGGACGCTTGAGGCCGAGACCTTCTCGGGCGGCAACTGGCTCAGTGTTTCCCCTTTGAGCGGCGAGACCGACGCGGCTTCCCGCGATGTCCCGCTGGTGGAGGTTGGGGCAGGCGCGATTCGGCTGCCAGCCGGAGCCTACAGCGGCCAGATTCGTGTTAGCTCGCCCACGGCCAGAACTCGCCGCGGTTTGTGACCGTCACCTTGAACGTGCTGCCGCCGGGCAGCGATCCGGGTGTGCTGGTGCGGCCCACGAACTTGATCTACACCGCCGTGGCCGGAACCTTCTCGCCCAGCTCGCAAAATGTGCGCCTGGCCAAGCTGACGCCCGGCAGCGTGGAGGCCCGCAGCGGGATAACTTACCTGGATGACGACGGCTGGCTGGAGTTGTTGCCGCCCAACCTGGTGCTTTCCGATGAAGACCCCCGGAAGATGGTGGTTCAGCCGAACCTGATTCAAAGGAACGGAGACCCGCGCCCGCCGGCGTCTACCGTGCCCGGTTGGCGTTGCAGTTCAGTGACGGAAGCCCATCGCAGCCGGTGGACATCCTTTTCCTGGTGATCCCCAACACGGCAGGGACTGCATTGGTGTCGCGGACGAAATATGGTGCAGCTATCGGCAGCGCTGCAAATGGGGAGGGATGCACTGCACAGCGGATGTTCGCAAGGGGCCGCAGCCTGGGGAGCAACTTTGCTTCTCCGGTAGCCTGGCCAGCCACCATTGAGGTCCTGGTGGTGGACGACTGCGGCAGGCCGGTGACGGAGGCGATTCTGGTTGTCAGATTCTCGGCGATCCGCCGGTGGCCTTGGTGAGTCTCTGCAACGGGCTGTACTCGGGCACTTGGCGGCCGGTGAATCCCAGCGAGCAAGTCATCGTCACCGTGCGGGCCGACTTGCCTCCGCTGCCATCAGCGGATGTGGTCGCCAACGGACGAGTCAGGGAGAATCCCGACGCTCCCATTCTCTTTACGGGCGGCATTGTGAACGCGGCCACCTTCGCTTCCGGGCAGGCTCTGGCCCCCGGCGCCATCGTCTCGGTGTTTGGGGACAACCTGGCCCAGGGACTGAACATTGCTTTCGAGCTGCCGCTGGAAACCGAGCTGGCGGGAACCAAACTGATCGTCGCGGGCATCGAGGAGCCGCTGTTTTTTTCCAGCGCCGGGCAGATCAACGCGCAGCTTCCGTTTGAGTTGACACCCAACAGCCGGGTACAGTGGTGGTGAGGACGCAACAGGGCGACAGGGGCTGGATGCAATCACCGTTCCGGAAACCATCACGATAGCGGCGGCGCGGCCCGGCATCTTTACCATCAACCAGCAAGGCACCGGGCAAGGGGTGACCCTGAACCAGAACTTCTCGCTCAACTCAGATCAAACTCCGGCGGCGGTCGGCGAGGTGATCCATGTGTTCTGCACCGGGCTGGGGATCACGGAACCGGAGGTGCCGTCGGGCCAGCAAGCGCCGGACCAAGAACCCTTGGCGCGGGTCACGGTTCCGGTGCAGGCGCAGATTGACGGGCGCTCGGCGACGGTGCAGTTCGCCGGACTGGCGCCGGGCTTTGTGGGCCTCTATCAAGTGAGCGTCGAGATTCCGGCAGGCGTGGAACCAGGGCCGGAAGTGCGGCTGGTCTTGTTCCAAAACGGCGTGCCCTCCAACACCGTCACCGTTGCAGTGCAGTAACTCTCGATGGTAGATTGAGCACGATGATTTCGCAAAACAGGCGGGCGATTGCTCCGGCTGGCCTTCGCCGGACTGTTTTGCGTTGGCATTACTTGTTATTGAAGCAGCTCCGTTTACCTTGACAACCCTCAGCCTGTAGTGCACAAGTGTGAGTCTTATGAGCAACCGTTTCCTCCACCCATGCTAGCACTTTTGTTCTATGAGCTAAGCCTTTTCGCTGCCGCCATCTGTGGCACCGCCATCATCGTGGAACGTCGCCAGACGAATCCCACAAGCGCCGTCGATTTTATAACCATAACGCTTGCCATCAAGCTGTACGTAGGCTGCCTTCTAGCAATGCTCATCACCTTCGCTGGACTGAATGCCTACGCAACATACCTTGCTGTTGCAGCAGTCCTATTAGGAGGGGCCGGGTGGTGGATTTCCTGGAAATCCTCGTTATTTTTTGATTCTCTCCAAGCTATTTTTTTAGCACTGACCGGCAGGCGCACGCTACTCCACTGCGTGGTGCTGCTGCCATTCGTGCCCCTGCTACTGAAGAATGTTGGACCAGTTCAAGAAATCGATTCCTTGCACAGTCTAAATTCCGTTTTTTCCTGGGCAAACAATCATACTAGTCCACTTGAATTTACCTGGCATTACCCAGCGTTCTGGGAATTATCGTATGTTCCCGCTTTTGTATTGACCAAAACGGATTATTTCTGGTGGTGGACCAGTTTGCAGGCCGTACTGCTCGTGGCGTTTTCTGGAATGGCGCTCGCCCAATTTCTCAAGTTGCGGACTGCTCTAGCCGTAATTGCGGCTGCAAACGGAGTTGCGATTTACCATTACTGGTTTGGGCCGGGCGGAGTGATGACCTTAAAAACAGACATGCCCGTGGCCGCCGTCCGGGTGGTCGATCAATCGATAGTAAGCCTTCACCGCCGGCCAATCCCCCTGGGCCACCCCGCTAAAGGCGCGACCCGGTTCCTGGGCCTGGGCTGCCGCACTCCTCACCAATCGTCGGCTCCGCCGCGCGTCCCCCAGCGGCGCCTCGCCGAACTCCTGCTCCGCCCAATTCTCCCCGTCCACCCCTTCGGCCGCACCCAGGGGCCCCAACCCGGCACCCTCGGGCAACCCCAGGCGGGCGCGGAACTCCTTCTCGAGCGGATACACATAGATGTCCTTGATCGTCTCCTTGCGCTGGGTGAAACGATCCTGTCGCCCCCGACCCTGAGTTCGACCCACCCGGGTCCAGTTCGCTGCCCGATAGGATGCACCCGAAAAGCGGGTCGTGTCCACGAAACTTTCCACCAACCACGGACGGTATCCGTAGCGCTGCTCGAAGTCTTCCGGGAGGCGCTCCAGAGCCAGGCTGAGCACCCGCGACGCCAGGTTGTGACAGGCCACGCTGGGCCGGATCAGAAAACGGCTCAGGCACACGATGCCGTGCAAATGGGCTCGCCTTTGCTCCGCATCCCAACCGATCCAGCGGTCTCGGTCCGCCAGTTGCAGCGCCGGGGCGGCAACGCCCAGCGCTCCCAACCAGCCGCTCGGAGCCCACCAGATAGCGCAACTGCCGACCCACCAACGGCCCGGCCCCTCGCGGATGTTCCCGGATCATCAACTCGTTCCAGATCCGCATCTGCTCTTCCTCACTCACCAGGACGAGTTCCAAGCTCCGCACCTCACCCGTCTGCTCAGGCACCTCGGCCGGCTCCTCCACCGGACCCGCCAAGCGTCGCGGACCAGAGGCGCCTTTCCGGATCCGGGGAGGCGGCAGCCGGAAACACCCCTTCGCTTCCAACTCCCGCAAGGCTTTCAGGCAACCGGCGGTCTGTGGCCGCCCGCCGGGATCGTGCAATCTAAACTGGTCGCACAAAAAAGCGGCCAACTCGCTTCGCGAGAAGAAATCTCTTTCCTCCAGCAACCGACTCACATACTCTATGCTCTCAGGCTCCGACAATGTGCGCTTGATCTGATTCTGTATTTCCATGCCGCTTAGTTTGAACGACACGAAACTATTTGTCCAGTCTTAATTTAGGGGTAAAGGGCAGGGCTAGCCCTGATTGACTGGATTCGCTCCC
>JALLON010000115.1 GCA_027717925.1 Acidobacteria bacterium AH-259-G07
AATGCGGGCTAGGGCTCCATCCCTTCGTCCATCCAGTGCTTGAATTTTTCAACCTGGTCAGGTGACCAGGAGTCGTCGCAGGGCATACTTCCATCGGCGAGACGATCATAGATGCTCTGGGCATGGGCCTTTACATCTGCGTAAACAGAGAGGTCAAATCCGAAGGGAGTCATTGACTCGATATCGAAGGGCCGAAATAAAGGTTTGATGTCCCGATCGAAGCTGAGTTTCATTTTTCTCCCCATCTCGCAAATGGACTTCCAGACGCGCTTTGCACCATGTGAAGCAATCATAAGTCCTTTTCCGCTCATTGGCAATGGGCAGCCAGCCCCTAACCCGCATTCTCACAGCGGCGCTTCCGCCGCTTCGTGACGAGCCGGTGTGAGAAATGCGGGCTAAAGGTTTTTCATCCGGGGAAGTGTGGCATAATGAGACTTAAGGCCAGCTCAGAGTGAGGTGAGTGGGGGTGGGCGGTCTTATTAGCAGTCCAACCCCGTGCCAACATAGAGCTTCATGAGAAGTAGGCTCCTCAATGCACTTGGAAGATGTCAATGAGAGAGCGAGCATCCAGCGAATAAACAAAGAAAGTCCCCTCTTTCGCTTTGAGTACATCAACAATTTTTACGGTTCTTGCCGATTCCTGGCCGAAGTAGTGGAGCACAAAAACCAAGCACTCACACTGGACGAAGCTTCCCTTTCGCTGGAGAATTACCAGATCAAGAAAGGTAACATGCAGATGCTTCTCAATATTGCGAAAATTTTTTTCAGGCGGGTTTTGGGCAAGTACATGTATCTGGAGCAGTTAGAGCGAGGTCTGCCGAATCACTGAGAAGAGCAGAGGAGAGATTTACCTGGTGGAGCGCAGGCCGGAACCGGAGTTGATGCTGGCAGAGGAACAGGCCCGTGCGTACGCGGAAGCGGATTTTGAGGAACCACACAACCGATTCGTTGAGCTATTCCAAGAGACCTTTCCAGACCAGGACGCGCAGGGTTATGTCTTGGATCTTGGCTGTGGACCGGCCGACGTATCCTTGCGTTTTGCGCGAGCCTATCCAGGCTGTATTGTCCATGGTGTGGATGCATCCAAAACAATGTTGAATTTTGGTAACCAGGCC
Source organism: Acidobacteria bacterium AH-259-G07 (assembly GCA_027717925.1). Classification (GTDB taxonomy): domain Bacteria; phylum Acidobacteriota; class UBA6911; order RPQK01; family JADFOI01; genus JALLOL01. Next base: position 1,116 of record JALLON010000115.1, read on the forward strand.
ATCCGAAAGCAGCAGCTGGAAGACCGAGTTCAACTTTTTCAATCCTATTTACCGACGAAGAGCTTACCCCTGGATAAATACGATGCGGTGATGAGCAACAGCCTGCTCCACCATCTGCGAGATCCCCAGGTGCTGTGGGAAACAATCAAACAATTTGCGGGTGGCGCCGCGCCGGTCTTTGTGATGGATCTAATGCGCCCCACAAGTGAGACTCAGGCCAAAGAACTAACCCAAACCTATGCTGAGGGGGAGCCAGAGATCTTGAAGCGGGACTTTTACAACTCTTTGCTGGCTGCCTACCGGCCAGGTGAAATCGAATCCCACCTGGAGAAGGCCCGCTTGGCGCATTTCTCTGTGCGGGTCATCAGTGATCGTCACCTCATCGTCCATGGCCGAAGTGGAGACGCACAAAGACCTCTATCGAGTGCGCTGTGCGCCCGGGCATGAGATAGAAGGGCATTAGGAAAGAGGAGCGGTACCAGAAGGCCGACTTTTGGCATCCCAGAGCTAAAATCTTTCACCTTCTGGTACGCTGTTTTTCGCTCGATATGGGTCTTGCAATATCCGCTCCAGTGCGCAGAGGATTTCATGTAAGTATTTTAAAATTAGTAACTTAAAATAATTCGGCTAGATCACGAAGGCGCTGATCAGTTCAAAAAATTGGATTCTCGGCGCGTTTGGAACCTATAAGTCCTTTTTTTAAAGGGTGTTATAAAGATTCAATAATGTGGACCGGTTGCTCAGAAATTCGTATCTGAAAAGTGTTGACCGGTCGGTATGGGCTCCATAGTATTGGTCCACGCCAGCGATCTGCGGGGAGCTAACTTATGGATATTGCCAACTTAACCATTGGTATTGAGGAAGAGTACCAGATCGTTGACCCGGAAAGCCGTGAGTTGACCTCCTACATCTCTGAATTCCTCGAACGCGGAACTATGCTTTTTAGGGACCAGGTCAAACCCGAGTTTCTTCAATCTCAGGTCGAAACGGGCAGCCACGTCTGCCGGAATATGAAAGAAGTTCGGCAGGAGGTAACGCGTCTTCGAAGTGTGGTCGCCGAGATTGCCGACAAGAACAATTGTAGGATCGTAGCAGCCGGCACCCATCCCTTTTCGCGTTGGGAGGATCAGGTCGTTACCGACAGGATCCGCTATCGAGGCCTGGTTGCCGATATGCAGCACGTGGCACGCCGCTTGCTCATCTTTGGAATGCATGTGCATATCGGCATTCCCGACCCCGACTTACGCATTGATGTCATGAATCAAATGGTTTATTTCATACCCCACATCTTGACCCTTTCCACCTCCTCTCCTTTTTGGCTTGGACGCAACACCGGTTTGAAATCATACCGGAGTGTTATCTTTGACGAGCTCCCTCGAACTGGGCTCCCGGAGTACTTTAGTTCTGCGACGGAATACGATCAGTTTGTACAGTGCCTGATTCGGACTCGATGCATCGATGAACCCACCAAGATTTGGTGGGACATTCGGCCTCATCCCAAATTTCCCACCCTGGAATTGAGGATTTGCGACTGTACGACCAAAATTGACGAAGTCGTCGCCGTCACCGCACTAATACAAGCCATTGCGGCGAAATTGATTCAGTTACGGCAAAGCAACCAGAGCTGGCGCAATTACCGCCGCGCATTGATCGCTGAGAACAAATGGCGAGCGGTGAGAGACGGAATCGATGGAAAGCTGTTAGATTGGGGCAAGGAAGAAGAAGTCCCCTTGCGCTTCCTGATTGAAGAATTGATGGAGTTGCTTGATGATGTCTTCGACGAGCTAGGTACGCGCGAAGAGGTCGAGTACGTGCGCAACATTCTCAAGAAAGGCACAAGCGCAGACCGGCAGCTGCGCAAATACGAAGAAACCGGAAGCCTTGAAGCAGTAATTGACATGCTCGCAGAAGAAACCGTGATGGGCGTTTGAATTCTCCTGCCGGCCCCGGTGCTACTTGATGCACTCCCGGTCCCTTACGTCCGTTTGCGCTCGAGTTCAGCACCGGCACGGGCTGCGAAGATTCTCAAGATCGACTCCCTGTGCGGATCGTGCGCCATTGGGCTGTCATGCATTACACCCAGATGGCCTCTTGGATTCCCATTCGGATCGTACACTGGAACTGCCAGGTAACTCTCGATGTCCTTTTCCTGTAACCAGCCATCTTCAGGAAAAAGCTTTTGCACTGCAGCTGGGTAATAAGCCAGATTGTTTGTAAAGACGTGCTCGCAAGGGGTGCGTTCTATGTTGTACTCGAAGTTTTCTCCCCAGTCCGTTCCTTCCCAAAAGGCAAGCAGCCTGACTGACTTCTCGACAGTCCTATGACACTCGGAAACAAAGGCGAATCGAACCTGGAACGCAGCGGCCAACTGCCGCACTAAAGAGGGGAAGAAGTCTTGGCCGACAGTCCAGGATGTGCCTTGAACCAAAGAGTGCAGTGCTTCCTCCTCTCGTTTGCGCGCGCTGATGTCTCGGGCGATGCCCTCCATTGCCACTAAGTTGCCTGCCTCATCATAAACCGGCACATTCACCTGCTCAGTCCAGACCAACCTCCCTTCCCTATGCACCCAACGCAAGGCCACCGGCTCACCGAACACGCCTCCCTGCTGAAGGTACTCCTGCAACTTGTGACGGTCAGCGGGATGAACGATCTTGCAGGCCAAGTCTGGGTCGGCGTAATGCTCCTCGGGGGTGTAAGCGACAATATCACTGACCGCCGGGCTGATGTACTCGAAGCCCCGGGTGGGGGCAAAACGATAGCGGTAAATGATATCCCTGGCGTTCTCAACCAGCTGGTAAAAGCTTACGTCGGTCTCGTGTACCACTTTCCCCGCATGCTTGTGCTCTGCTTCCCTCTCCCCCACTTCCTTCTCCATTAACTCGAGTGTTAGGCTGTCAATCCCTTCTCGAACATATCGCTCCACCATCCGGTTTCGTCGCTTGACTCGTGCGGTGGCGTATCTAAATAAGGTGGTGCTCGAGGGACCCCTCTCACCCGTCACTCGCTGGAGTTCGCGAGAGATCGTCTCCCAACTCCAAGAGGTCTTCTCTTTGAGCCTCATCAGTTCTTCAGCGAGAGTTCCGCTTGGCATATTCTTGTGCTTTGGCATAAAATGTTAACTACGCCATACGGACCAAATCGTTTCGTCGCCTGAATTCGGGGGTAGTCCTACTCATCAATGGGGGTCGCGGTGCCTATACTGACACGCGAAGAGGTGAGAGCTTTTTACGATCGTTTCGGTTCCAAACAGGACACACAAGAATTCTACCAGGATCCGACTACCACAGACTTGATTAGGCATGCCCGATTTGAAGATGCTTGTGCGGTTTTTGAATTCGGCTGTGGAACCGGTCGTTTCGCTGCACGTTTGCTGGCTCATCATTTACCACCGCACTGCCGTTATTTGGGAGTGGATATCAGCTCCACTATGGTACGCCTGGCTCGCCAGCGCCTCAGTCCTTGGTGCGACCGAGCAGAGGTACATCTTTGTGACGGATCAACGCGACTGGATAATGCGGACAGCTCCTATGACCGTTTTGTCTCGAACTACGTACTCGATCTTTTAAGTGAGAGCGATATCCACTCCCTTCTTAACGAGGCTCATCGCCTCTTGAGAGAGGACGGACTGCTTTGCTTGGCCAGCCTGACCCGTGGTGAGACATTCCTCTCGAGTTTCGTCTCCTGGTCTTGGCAGTGTATCCACTCGGTGCGGCCAAAGATACTGGGAGGATGCCGGCCGATTGAACTGCGTAAATTCTTGCCTGCGGAAAAATGGCAGGTCGGATATCGGAACGTGGTTAAGAAATTTGGGATCACTTCCGAGGTTTTAGTGGCACTCGCCTTAGCCGGACTAGATCAGAAATCTGCCAAAGTCTCCGGCTGACTGCTTCGTTCCGTTCAACTTATTTCGTAAACTGGGAGTGAAAGGAGTTTGCTGGTTCCTTGACTCTTAACTGGTTGGAAATGGCTGTGGGCCTGCAGCCGGCGACCGAAACCAAGCTCTTGCTGTCGCTGGCGGTTGTGTTTGCTCTCATGGTTGTACGCTGGCTCGTGTGGTGGGTCGTCTCTTGGCGAACTGACGATGTGCGGGTTCGCTATCACGTTCGGAAAATCAGCACGTATGTATCCGCCGGATTGGGCTTGCTGATTGTGGGCCGCATCTGGTTCACAGGCTTTCGTGATGTTGGCACCTTTTTGGGCCTGCTTTCCGCAGGCTTGGCCATTGCTTTAAAGGATCTGGTTGCCAGCATAGCCGGCTGGGCCTACTTGCTGTGGCGCCGCCCGTTTGAAGTAGGCGACCGCATTCAGATCGGGGACCACGCGGGTGATGTCGTCGACCTAAGACTCTTTCGTTTCACTCTGATGGAGATCGGAAACTGGGTGGAGGCCGATCAGAGCACCGGTCGTACCATTCATATTCCCAACAGTCGCGCTCTCATCGACGTGATCGCCAATTACAGCAAGGGTTTTCAATATATCTGGAATGAAATTCCTGTACTGGTAACCTTTGAAAGCAACTGGCAGAAAGCGAAGGAGATTCTCCAGCAGATCGCCGATAGCCACTCTGCGCATCTGAGTGAAGCTGCAATGGAGTCTGTTCGAAAGGCCGCCCAGAGGGCAATGATCATCTACTCGACACTGACTCCTAAAGTCTGGACCAGTATTGCCAACTCAGGGGTATTACTCACCATCCGCTATCTGTGTGACCCCAGGAAGCGTCGTGGCACTGAGGAAACTATTTGGGAAGACATCTTACGCGAGTTCCACAGATGCGATGATATCGATTTTGCTTATCCGACAGTCCGTCGTTTTATTAACCTCCAGGAGGGAAAACCTGGGATAGGAGGAGCTGTTCGTGCTTCTTCCTTCGAAGAGGAGTTGTCATAAATAAAGGTCCTCGATTTTGGTGACGAGCCTCACAGTAAAGTTTTTCCAATATCGTTAGAATCCGTTGTCAACATGGGTAGCAAACCTGTGAAAATCATTGAAGGTACTTGAGGGTTTAGGATTGTGAAGATGAAAAGGTTTTTTGTTTGTGTGGTTCTAATTCTGTTTGGTCCCAGTGGGGCTTTCCTCTGGTCTGAAGAACGAAAACTTATGGCGACCTTGGGCACTGGTGCTTCGAGAGGGGAAACGGTTTTGAATGTTTCTCGGATTTGCACCGGGACGGTGGGCCGCCCGCTCCTGATTGAATCGCGTAACGGCGCACTAACGGAAGCCAGCGACATCAGACATATCTACGGCAACTTTATTATCCTGAAGAGACGGCTGAGGAATGACTTTCTGGCCGGTTCCAGGATCTACCAGGGTTCAGCGTTTGTGGCCTGCGAGCCTGTGAAGCGAGTTGTCGACAAGGACAAGCAGCCGCCCAGTATTGCGTGTGAGCCTGCCAACGTGAGAGTCACTGAAGCCCAGTCGACAATGCTGCAGGTCAGTGCTTCTGATCCCAACAATGATCCACTCACGTACACCTGGGCAGTGGATGGCGAAGCGGTGAGCAACGACCAGACGTTCTTGCAGTTTGAAGCGACGGGACTCTCAATCGGAGATCACACGGTCCAGGTAGTGGTAACGGATGTTGACGGAATGTCTGCCAACTGCGACTTTCACGTCATCATTGAAGGGAGGCCAAACCGCGATCCGAGTGTGACACTAACCCTTGATAAAAGTGGTATTTATGCTGGAGAAATGGTGAGTGCAAGCGCACAAGCCAGTGATCCTGACGATGACCCTCTGACCTTTTTCTGGGCCGTCGACGGTCAGAGCAGGTTGGAGAGTGAGTCCTACATCCAGATTGATACCACTGGTCTGGCAGGAGGCAGGCACAGTGTAGGCGTGACCGTTATGGATGATCGCGACGCCAGTGCCAGCGACATGAGGTCGTTTTTGATCAGGGAGAAGATCGTCATCCAGATGGACAAAATCCGCCCGGACAACCTTGCCAAGGCCGAGTTGGACGAAATCGCCCTTAGGATGCAACAGGATCCACAACTGGAACTTGTCATTACTGGACACACAGATGATCAAGTTAGCGAGACAGAGAACGAGCAGATTGGCCAACAGCGGGCAGAGGCAGTGAAGGATTATCTCGTACAGCACAACATTGGCGCCAGCCGGATTGAAACCCGAAGCGCTGGGCAAAGTCAACCGATTGCTGACAATCAGACACCTGAAGGGCAGAAGAAAAATCGTCGGGTGGAAATTGAATTGTTCGTGCCTTAATCCGCAGGAGGCCGACCGAGCGCAACGCAGTCAGGACGGATGATTCCGCCGATGCAGTAGAGTCGGTGTGAGAATTGCGGATTAAGTAGGGCGACGTACTTCAAGGGGGAGAGACGAGTTGAACTCGGTTGCCCCCGCCTTCCTTGGCATCGCGCAGAGCCGCATCAGCGGCAGCGATGAGTGTTTCAGCCCTATCCGCCGTATTCATGTCAGCCACGCCAACCGAGACGGTCACAGAGGGAAGAGAGTTCTGGTCCAAGCTGAACACTTTGGCCTCATGAATGGCCTCAAGCAAGCGCTCTCCGACGTCCTGGCTAGTGCGAGCATCAGCGTCCGGAAAAACCAGCATGAACTCGTCTCTCCGGTAACGGGCGATCATCTCGCCTGGACGCGTGCTTTTTTCTAGAACGGATGAGACAGCGTGAAGCATGCTCTCGGCAGCCAGATGCCCATGAGTCTTACTATATCTCTTGAAGTGATCGATGCCGATCAGCAGCACGCTAAGGGGCCGCCCATCCCTTTTGGAGTGCTCCATCTCCCGGACCAGCATAGTCTCTATCCAGCGACGGTTGTACAGACCCGTAAGGGCGTCAATTACAGCACCGTGTGCGTATTCACGCCGTAATTCTTGGTTCGTCAAATGACGTAAGCGGCGCGCCAGGACAAATAGCAGATTGCGAGCCATGCCGGGTGCAGCCTCAAGAAGGGACCACACAGTTTTTTCCTCGAGTGCCAGCAGGCTGCAGTCGGCGTTAGCCACAACATAAGCCGAGGTCAGCTGACCATCGATGAGAGAGAGTTCGCCGACCACATCTCCAGGTCCCAGTATTGCAACTGGGTGCAGCTTAAGTTCAAGATGGATACTTAAACGGCCGGACAGGAGCAGATAGAGCACGCGACTCGACTGCCTGGCCTGAATCAGCACTTCGCCCTGCTTTAACTCCTGCACAGTACCGTCCTGCAGAAGAGTGATGATGGAGTCAATCTCGACACCTTTCAACAGGATCGAATTTGCCAATAGCCGTTTTAGCAGACTAGCCGAAGTATCCCTTTGATTAGACATGCTCGTTGTTCGCCTTGATCTATGTTCGAATGATTTGGCCGCAAATTCAAGCATAGAATTTCCGAAACGTATTCAATGCCCCCTTCTTAACCCGCATTTCTCACACCGGCTCGTGGCGAAGCGGCGGAAGCCCCGACGTGGTAGGGGCGGGCCGGCGGCCCGCCCGAACCCTTCTCGGTGCGTGGTCTGCTCGGGCGAGCCGCC
>JALLON010000116.1 GCA_027717925.1 Acidobacteria bacterium AH-259-G07
GTTTTCACTTGGTGTCTACGCCTTGGGCCGTTTCCCGTTCTACGAGAATGGCAAAACCTACCAAGGTCCGGTTGAGATAACGTCTGGTCTGATACTGGGGTATCGCCTGAGCAGCCGTCTTGTTCTTCACCTAAACGCCACGGCGTATTATCAGAATTTCGCCTATTGGGATGGTGAACGAGACATCAACTCGGGTCTCTTTGCCACGAGTGGTATGCTCGGAATGGCCATCAAGGCCCGGGAGGACACAACCCTGAGTTTAGATGTTAGATATCCTTTGTCGCAAAGGACGCTCTCGGAAGGCGATGCCTTCGAGCAAGGTCCGACTTTGCTGTTTAGAATCTCACGGCACATACGATAATACCAGTACACAGCCACAAGGCCTTTCGACTACACACCTTGGGTCTTCCCTCCTCCATCCGAGATGGTTGATTGTGAGGCTAGTTGGAGGGATTTTTTCAGAGCTGCGGCTACGCTCTCCAGCCGACGATCTGGAGGACGGCTTCGACTAGGTTCTTGGCACCGCCGACGAAACAGGGGATACCTCGGCTTCCCTCACAGGACAGACTCTAGACGGTCAGACATTCCAAGGTTCTGATTCCATCAGGACCGTCGGATGTAAGTAGAGCAGCGTTCAAAAGCCCAATAAAATGAAGAGCTTAGAGAGGAGTGACGTAGTTTCAGACGGAAGGCGACAATAATCGGGGCTCCGGTAGCCGGCGTGTTATGACTTGAAATGTGCTCCTCTCGTGAGTAGCGTACTCTCACCAGGGCAAAAAATTAAGCTTGCACTATAAATTCTACAGTCTGTAGAATTAAGAAGCGCGGACCTATGAAATTTGCATTTCGGCCATCGAAAAAAGGAATCCCCCAAGTCTTGGGGGAACTTGAAAGCAAGGTGATGAAAGAAGTGTGGGATACCCCTGGTTGCACAGCCAGGGAAGTTCGCGATCGCCTCAGGGTGGAACGGAAAATCGCTTACACCACAGTGTTAACGATTCTGGACCGATTACACAAAAAGAAGTTGCTTACTCGCTCACGTATAGGGAGAGCTTTTCTCTACAGTCCTGCGCTCAGCCAACAAGAGTTCGATGAAATCGTGACAAGAGATGTTCTGGAAGGGCTTTTGAAGGAAGACTCCAGGCCCATCCTGAGCACCTTTGTCGAACTGGTGTCAGCGGATGAAGAGCAACTTGAAGAATTGGAAGAGTTAGTAAGGCGGAAGCGACGATGACGATCTATTCGGCTTTTTATTTGCTAATGTCTTCCGCACTCATCGGGTTCGCCGCATGCTGGGCTACGGCATTGCTCCAGTACCCATTTGCGAGATGGGCTTGCGGAGCTAACCTAATGAGGCTTTCAAGCGGCTTTTGGTTCGCCTGGGGGATGCTCCCGATTGTTTGGGGAAGTTTCGTAGTTGCCTTCGGTTTCGCGTTCGGTTGGCTGAGTTCTATTGGCTGGCTGGTCGATCATTGCACCCAGCATCCTGGCCACCCGCATCTTTGTCTTGCGCACATTTCCCAGAATCCACCAGCAGGGGAATTGTTCTGGGGAGTTACGCTATTGTCCTGCACATTGGTAGCGGCAGCTGCAGTTCGCTCCTATCACAGGTATCTTCCTACACACCAACTGCTTCGTGGTACTTTCTCGGCGGAGACTAGGGCCGCCAGTCAACATGTTTCATTTGGCGTTATCCCCAGCAGGTTTCCGGCGGTTTTTACGGCAGGCCTATTTTTGCCCCGGCCCTATCTGACGAAAGCGGCGGTCAAACTGCTCAGTGCCGAGGAACAGGCGATTGTCTTGTCGCACGAAATGGAGCATATCAGAAGGAAAGATCCACTCCGATTGTTGTTTCTCACATTTTGCGAATACTGGTTGCCAGCAGTTCGACACATACGTCGACAATGGCAGTGGATGGCGGAGATCGAATGCGATCGTGCATCTATTCGGGGCGGATTTTCACCCGATCGTGTGGCGCTAACGATTCTTAAGTTCCAAAGAGCGAACAGAGAATGGCGGTCCCCCACAATGACTCTCGCCTATTCAGCCAAAGACACCTGTAATCTCAAACTTCGGATTGAATCGTTGTTCTGCGACCGACCCAATGCGGTAGGACAAGTCCCAATCCTTTTGGGGTGTGCCAGTTTATGCTTTCTCCTCATATTTCACTTCTTTCAGGTTCATCACGGACTCGAAACATTTTTAGGGTGGCTAAGCTGGTAGGAAAATTTTTTTGCACCTTTCTTCTACAAAGTGTAGTTGTTCTGGCAACTCCTCTCTCGGGACCACCTGTGCTGAGGATTGAAGAAGCTCTGCAGCTATACATCCATCGTAGCCCGGCAGTGCGAGCGGAAAAAGAAAGAGTTGAAATGGCAAGTTCTCGGCTTAACCAAGCGGGTTTGCTGCCCAATCCGCAATTAAACTTTAGCCAGGAGGGCTTCCCGGTCGGTCGACCTGACTCCAGTTATCTCAATGATCAAGAATTCCTTATTTGGGCCACTCAAGAGTTGGAGCTGGGAGGCAAACGTCACCATCGAAAAAGAGTTGCCAGTTTTGATGTGCAAGCGACCGAGGCGGATTTGCAAAATTTCATCCGCTTGGGAAAGGCCGCAGTTAAAGAGGCTTTCGTTGGGGCCTACCGGGCTCAACAAAAGCTTGGTCTAGCCCAGGAGCACCTGGATTCGTATTACGAAATCCGGGACATCCATCGCAAACGAGTCGAGGCCGGGGATGCTGCAGGACTTTCTCAGCTCCGGATCGATATGGAGGAGGTTCGCTACATTACCGCTGTCAATGAGGCCGGCACTAACCTGGCTTCCGCCTGGGCGGAGCTGGCTGCCTTGATCACCTGGGAAGGCCTGTCGATGCCGACCCTGCAGCCTACGATTGGTGCTGCTCCTCTGGAGCGTTCTATGGAAGAGTTGCAAGCTCTCGCCCTGGAATCGCGACCCGACTTTAGAAGAGAAACGATACGAGCGGCGCAAGGAACGGCACTGGTGGATTTGCAGGAGTCACGAACTATTCCTAATCTCACCTTCGGGGGAGGATACAAAAGGGATTTCGGGACGAACTCCTTTTATTTTGCTCTGCACCTCCCACTCCCACTGTTTAACCGCAACCAGGGCAATATCGGAGAGGCGCTTGCCCGCGTGAGGCGAAACCAAAACCTGCTGAGCTGGAAGAGGCTGCAAATCGGTGCTGAGGTGGAGAGAGCCTACAAAGCCTACCAGTTGCAGGAGGCGAACGTGAAACGGCTGGAGCAGACCGTAATTAAACGCGCTGCAAACGTGGCGGAGGTGACACTGCAATCCTATCTGGAGGGGGAAGCCAGCTTACTCGAATACCTTGATGCGTTGCGAGTGAAGTTGGACGCCTCACTGGGCTTTTATGAGCTCCTTTTTAGTTTGGGGAGTACCCGCATCGAGCTGGAAAAATCAGTCGGTGCTGCATTGAAATGACTTCCAATACGATACGAACCCCATGGATTCTGTGGCTTGGACTGAGTTTAATTCTCTCAGGATGTAATTCTCCCGATGAGGAGACTGGGGCACAATCTATCGGGGTGACGGTATGGAACGAACAATTGGAACTGTTCATGGAATATCCTCAACTTCAAGTCAGGGTTCCGGCCCAGTTCGCGGCGCACCTGACTAATTTAAAGAGCTTTGAGCCCGTCACCAAAGGTCCGGTAGCCTTTCAGTTTATCGGTAAGCAAGGGCTCGTCAAGGAGGTTACCCTAGAGGAGCCAACCCGACCGGGCGTCTTTATTCCCGAAGTCACCTTCGAAAACCCTGAAGAGCTAACGCTTAAGATACGTGTGCAAAGCCCATCCTTTGAGGGACAAATTGAAGTCCAATCCCTGGTTATCTACCCACACGATGCCGAACTTTCGCCGGTTGACAAACCGGAGATTGAGGATGATGCGATTACCTTTCTCAAGGAGCAGCAATGGAAGCTACCATTTCAAAGCCAACGCGCAGGAAAGCAAATCCTTTGGAGTTCGGTTTCCGCAAGCGGCCGCATTGCTCCCAGATCGGACCGAGATGCTGTGGTGGTCCCCCCGGTGGCAGGTCGACTCTGGCCTCCGCCGCAAGGTCTGCCGCTGCTGGGACAGAGCGTGACAAAGGGCCAACTGTTGGGATGGATCGAGCCACCACTTCCCGTCGGCGAACAGATTGCCATTGGCAGCGCTCAGGTGCAAACAGGGGTTTCTCTGGCCCAGCTCGAAGAAAGAATCGCACAAACGCAAGCTCACCTCGCCCAAGAACAGTCCAAACTTGAGTTAGCTCGCCAGGAGGAAGGGCGTGTACGAAGGCTCCTGGCGATTGAAGCCGTCCCTGTGCGCCGTCTGGAGCTAGCGGAAAACGAAATTGCTATCCGCACAGCAGCTCTTGAAGCGGCGAAAAAATCACTGGAAAGTCTGAGCGCGGTGAAGGACCGGATCAACGAGAAAGGTCAAGCGGTACAACAGCCACATCATCGCATTGCTTTGAGATCGCCCCTCCCCGGCACAGTGGTTGAGATCAACGTAGTGGCTGGTGCTCACGTCGAGCCCCATCAGGCTCTTTTTCGCATCATCGATCTCTCCCGGATCTGGATAAGGGCCGACATTTACGAAACGGATCTTCTTCAGGTCAACACGGCCAGTGGAGCTGCCGTGCAGGTTCCCGGCTTGTTTTCTTTCGAGATCACCGAGCGAAACGGGCGCTTGCTAACGATTGGTGAGGTAGTCGATCCGCAAACCAGAACTATCCCTGTGGTCTGGGAAATTTCTAATCCAGGACATGGTTTGAAAGTAGGGATGTTGGTACAAGTGAACATCCGAACAGGCGAGCCAGTGGAGAGTTTGGCAATCCCGGACTCCGCACTCTTCCAAGAAGAGAATAAGTCGGTGGTCTATGTGCAAGTGGCCGGGGAAACGTTTGCTCGCCGAATTGTCAAGACCGGCATCAGGGATAGGGGCTGGGTGCAGATTCTCAGCGGTTTGAGTGAGGGAGAACGAGTGGTGGTTGAAGGAGGCTACGAAGTGGGACTTGCGGCACGCTCCACCAGTCTTCCGGTTGGTGAGGGCCACGTCCATTGAGTGAACAATGCTGAATGGAATTATTCGCTGGTCTGTAAGCAACCGGTTGGTTGTTTTGATAGGGGCAGTCATATCGCTATTCATTGGCATCTACGTGGCTCTGGAACTCCCCTTAGACGTTTTCCCGGATCTGACAGCGCCGACTGTGACGGTTTTGACCGAAGCTCACTCTATGGCTCCCGAAGAAGTGGAGACATTGGTGACGTTTCCAATTGAAACTGCTCTCAACGGCGCTACCGGAGTTCGTCGTGTGCGGTCTGCTTCGGGGATTGGTATCTCCGTCGTGTGGGTTGAATTTGACTGGGGGACGGACATCTACCGCGCCAGGCAAATCGTCTCCGAGAAGCTCCAATTGGTCTCCAATGCGCTTCCGCCGGGAATCTCTCGACCGATAATGGCGCCTATCTCCTCGATCATGGGCGAAATCATGTTAATCGCCCTAAGTGGCCCAGTCGACCAGTTAATGGAGATGCGCACCTTGGCCGATTGGACCTTGCGACGTCGCCTCTTAGCCTTATCGGGAGTGTCTCAAGTGATTCCCATTGGCGGCCAGGTCCGTCAATACCAAGTCATTCTCAACCTGGACTTAATGAAACACTATGGAGTAACGCTCGACGAGGCGGCCAGGGCAGTGGAATCCTCGAGTCGCAATTCATCGGGCGGCTTCTATGTGCAGTCGGAAAAGGAGTACCTGGTTCGCGGGATCGGTCGAGCCCAGAGTTTGGAGCAACTCATGCTGACGCCGGTGGCCATGTACGACAACGTCCCCATCCGCCTTGACCAGGTGGCGAAGGTTCAGATCGGGCCTAAGGTGAGGCGGGGCACAGCCTCCGTCAACGCCCGCGAGGCAGTCATCCTCTCCATCCAGAAGCAGCCCAAGGCCAACACGTTAGAATTGACAGCTCGGATTGACGAAGTCCTGAATGACATTGAAAGGACACTCCCCTCTGGCATTAAGATCGAGCGCTTCGTCTTCCGACAGTCAGACTTCATCGAAGCAGCCATCGAAAACGTGCTTGAGGCCCTTCGGGACGGAGCGATTCTGGTGACTATCATATTGTATCTCTTCTTACTGAATTTCCGGACCACCTTCATTTCAGTGGTAGCCATTCCGATGTCGCTCATTTTCACCATTTTTATCCTCAAGCTCTGGGGTGCCGGAATTAATACCATGACGCTGGGAGGAATGGCCATCGCAATCGGCGTACTCGTGGATGACGCCATTATCGGTGTCGAGAACGTCTTTCGGAGGCTCCGCGAAAATCGCAATGCACTCGAGGGCCGTCGAAAGCCAGCTCTGGAAGTCATCTTCGATGCATCCAGTGAAGTACGCTATCCGATTGTTTTCGCTACCTTTATTGTAATGGTCGTTTTCGTCCCCCTGTTCGCACTCAGCGGCGTGGAAGGAAGAATGCTACGGCCTTTGGGCGTCACCTATATCATTTCTATATTTGCCTCGTTGCTGGTCGCTCTGACCATCACGCCTGCTATGTGCTCTTATTTACTTGGTGGTGCACGGGCCCTGGACAGAGAGGAGGAGAGCTGGCTGGTTCGAAAATTAAAAGAAGCCTATGCCCCGATCCTCCGCTATTCGCTGAACAGACCAGTTTCGGTGATGCTTGTTTGCCTGGTGATGCTGGCAGCCACCTTAGCTTTGGTTCCTTTCCTGGGCAGAGCGTTTCTGCCTGAGTTTAACGAGGGTACATTGACTATCAACTTGGTGACGGTTCCGGGAACTTCCCTGCAGAAATCGGACGGATTAGGAAGACTGGCAGAAGAAATCATTCTGTCCAACTCCGAGGTGCTATCCACGGCCCGTCGGACAGGAAGGGCGGAACTGGATGAGCACGCACAAGAGGTTAACGCTGCCGAGATAGATGTTCGTTTTCAACTGGAAGATCGCGATCGGGAGACCTTTATATCTTCGCTGAGGAATCAATTGGCCGTTATTCCAGGGACCAACTTCAGTATTGGCCAACCCATCAGCCACCGGATTGACCATATGCTTTCCGGAACTCGGGCCAACATTGCGGTCAAGCTGTTCGGCCCGGATCTGCTTCGCTTGCGCGGCCTTGCCGAGCAGATACGGAGGGCCATGGAGTCGGTCGAAGGAGTGGTCGATCTGCAGGTCGAGCAGCAAACAGATATCCCCCAGACACGGATCCATTTCAATCGGGTTGGACTGGGAAAACATGGGCTTTCAGTTGACGATGTGGCACGCGCAGTCGACATTGGTTTGAATGGAGAAGTGGTGGGTCAGATCCTGGAAGAACAAAAGGCATTCGACCTGCTGGTCCGATTCGAGAAAAAGTCGCGATCCAATATCGAGCAGATCCGGCGTGCCAAGATCAATACCCCTTCCAGAACGGCCATTCCCCTGATGCAGGTGGCCGATGTCCGGATCGATTTCGGACCGAACTTGATAAGCCGTGAGGATGTGCAGCGAAAAATCGTTATCCAATGCAATGTTTCCGGAAGGGACCTGCGCGGCGTAGTGGATGACATTCGAGCCGCCATCGAAAGCCAGGTCAACCTGCCCGAAGGCTATTATGTGGTCTATGGCGGGCAGTTTAAAAGCGAGCAGCGAGCCACCCGCATTATCGGCTTGTTGTCACTCCTTGCGGTGCTGGCAATTTTTCTCATTCTCTACCTGGCCTTCGGGAGTATGAAGCTGGGAGCCTTGATGATGGTCAATCTCCCCCTGGCCCTGATCGGAGGGATCGTCGCGGTTTTTCTGGGAGGGGGTGTCCTAAACGTAGCCTCAATGGTCGGTTTCATCACGCTGCTCGGAATCGCTACTCGAAACGGCATTTTGCTGGTCTCGCGCTACGAGACCCTCCAAAAGGAAGGCCAGTCGCTGAGAGAGGCCATCTATAGAGGTTCAATGGAGCGACTCAGCCCCATCCTGATGACGGCTTTGACTACCGGGTTGGCGCTAATCCCGCTGGCGCTGGCTGGCCATGAACCTGGTAATGAGATTCAGTCTCCGTTGGCAATAGTGGTGCTGGGAGGGCTGTTGTCTTCCACTTTTTTGAATATGGTCGTCATACCCGCATTGTGTTTGCGATTCTACCCAAAGCGGGCGTCTCTTTCGAATGCACCGCCAGAGTAGGTCGCCTTTCTGGGCCGAAAGCAACATAGGCGTTCGTGGTGCAGTTTTACAAGGAAGGCGACAGGGGAGAGCTCTCGAGAGCGGCTCGTTTTTAAGAAGACTCAGGACTCCTGATCTGGGCGGAAAATGAAGTGGGCCCGATTTCAGCCTGGGGCGCCGCCCACGAGGGTGTAGACCAGCTTGAGATTGGTACCTGGATATTTGAGCTCGGCAGCGTTGAGTGCATCGAGCAGATGTTCAATCGCTCGGTTGGACCGAGGATTGGCCATGGGATGAACGCCGGCCGTCAACACTCCCGCCTGGGTGTCGACGGATAAGTCCGCCTCCGAGCGGAACAAGTCCCGCAGCAGCGAGCGA
>JALLON010000117.1 GCA_027717925.1 Acidobacteria bacterium AH-259-G07
GCCCGTTTACTTCGATTTCAGAGCATAGACCCCGTCCCAGTCCGCAGGCGGGGGTGCAGCGGAGAACTCACGGCAGCGCTCCAGGTAAATGCGTGCTACCTTATCCTCGGAAAAGCGCTCCAGGTGTTTTTCGATCAGGGCGCAGGCACTTTCCCAGTCGCGCGACTCATAAGCGTCAATAATCTTGTCAAAGGACTGTACCATCTGATGCAGCCCATCGGGCACCGGCTCATCAATTCCGGCCAGGACCTCGTACACCCGGACCGGCTGCTGTTTGCCGATGACGCGAATGCGGTCCACCAGGCGCAGCAAAAACTGTCCGCGGACCAGCTCTTCTGTGGATTCGCTGATCATGATGGCAGTACCGAAGGGCTTATTGGCACCTTCTAAGCGGGAGGCCAGATTCACCGCATCTCCAATCACGGTGTATTCCATTCGCTCGATATGACCGAGGTTTCCCGCCACCATGGGCCCGGTGTTGATTCCAATCCTGGCCTCCAGGGGACGCATCTCCTCCACGATTCGCCTCATCTCCAGTGCCGCTTGACAGGCAAGCGCTGCATGATTTTCATTTGTCTTCGGCGCATTCCAAATGGCCATGACGGCGTCGCCGATGTACTTGTTGATCATCCCTTCCTGCTTCATGATCACATCCCCGATTCGAGTGAAGTAATCATTGAGCATGGAGAATAATTTGCGGGGGGTGGTCTTTTCAGAGATCTTGGAAAAACCGGCAATGTCTGAAAAGAGCACCGTTGCCTCGACTTGCGTTCCACCCAGCTCCAGACTGTCGGGATTCTTCATGATCTCACTCATCACCTGGCTGGAGACATAACCCTTCAAGGCTTTGCGAATGTGTGCTCTTTCCTTTTCCGTCAGGCGGTACTGGTAGAGCGTATTCAGGCCAAACACCGATAACATGATGATGAAAGGCTGGGCGGTATAGAGCCAGTAATTTTGGTAGATAAAGATCAGAGCTACTGCTACCTCGTAAGCGATGATGACAGCCACAGAGAGAAAGATCTTCAAGCGGAACGAGTCAAAACCCAGAACGATTCCAGAAATCAGGCCGGCGAGTAAGATCATCACGACCCAGGTTTGCGTCAGGGGGACCTTCTTAATGAAGGCTCTGCTCATCAGAGTGTTCAACGCATTGGCGTGAACTTCCGAGCCCGCCACAAGCGAGCTTCCGGCTAGGGTAAAAGGGGTGGAAAAGGCGTCTTTCTCCATCCCTGCCTGGCTTATGTCTTGGACCGTCATAGAAAGCCCGACAAAGATGATTTTGTCCTTTAAGGCTTGCGGCGGGAGAAAAATCTGGTGATCAATCGCCTGATAATAGCTGACGGTGTAAATCGAACGGGCCCCTCCGACATAATTGATCAAGATTTCTAGATCCTCTCCTTGAGAACGGACGATGGGAAGTTTGGAAAAATCGAGAGTTGTCCCGCCAAGCTGGTTGAACGCCTGTACGGCTAAGGAGGGACTTCCCTTCACCGATAACCTGGTATGACGCAAGATGTCGTCGAGATCCGGGTTCATCGTGGCGTAACCTGGATGGGCACCTGCTTGCATCAGCTTGTCGATCGGAAGGACCCGTTTTCTCAAGACTCCGAATCTCGGATCGTCAACGGTGTCCTCAGTGGCCGCCAGTATCACCGGAACATCGCTCTCACGAATCGCCGCTGCCAGATCGTCGTCGTCTTCAGCGGTCGTCTCCAGGTCGAAAATGACGTCGAACACGATGGCCCGGACACCGGCCTTGTTAAGGCTTCGAATCAATTGTGCGTGAACCCAGCGCGGCCAAGGCCAGTTGAAGTTCGCCTTGAATTCGTCCAGTGAGCTTTGGTCAATGCCCACAATGACCATCTCCTCAGGAGCCGGCAAGGGCCCCCGAAGGACCGACATCATGTAGTCGTAGCTTTTTAACTCGAGGATCTCCAGCTGACCAGTGAGGGATAATACTAAAATGACGGCTAAGGTGACGAAGAAAAAGATAAATGCAGCGATGTACTTCTTCATGTGTCGGAGGGAGGAAATTGGGGTCAGGGGGTCAAGGTGTCAAGGTCTGACCCCAACACCCCCGGAAATTCACGCTCTGACCCCTTTAAAAGCCCTAAAAGAAGAAGTTTAGCCCAAAGCTCAGCTGGCGTCTAGGGACTCGCGGCTCCAGAGCCAACGGGTCAGCCAGGTACTCATACTTCCGGTTAAAAATGTTACCCACCTCAAAGGTCAGCAGTCCCAACTTATCCGGCATCTCATAGGAAATGGAAACATTGGTGGTCCACACATTCGGCTCTTCAGCCAACTGGCCCAGCAGATCCGACTGATTCAAGTATTCTTCTTCGATTCCAAAAAAGTATCCTCTGGGATGAACGTAAAACACGCCCAAGCGGAGATCGTGATCGTGCCTTTGAACGAAAAGATCGCGTATAATCGCATAATCAGTCACCCAGGTTAGACGATCCGTCAGGAACTGGTTGACCACAAAGCGGCCTCCGTAAAAATCAGCATCCAAATCTCCATTTTTATCTGTAGGAATGGTCCGATCTCTCCAGAAAGCAGTGGTCCGAATAAAGGTCTTGCCACCAAAAAGCCGCTGGTCCCAACCCACGTCGTAACCCGTACTCCTGGTCCGTTCCAGCTCGCTTGGACTGAGCACGAAACCGTAAAGATGAGTCGGAACCAAGCGCTCCTGCGGATTGGTTTGCAAAGTTCTGGCGAAACTGAAGCGGAAGGTGGTCGACTCGAAGGGGCTCACCAAAAAACCGGCTTGAGGATCCCACCGGTCCATGGAAATCTGCACATTGTCTGTGCCGTCAATGCTGTAACGTCTGGCCCAATCATAGTTGAGCCCGGCAGTGAAGATCAGCTTGGGACTCACGATGTAGTCACCCTGCAGGAAGACCGTCTTAAAACGGATCTTATTCCGCGTCAGGTCAAATTCCTGTTCCGTGATCTCGCGTAATTCGGCCGGCAATACGCACCCCTCCTCGGGAGGACCACTCTCACAAAATATGTTCGTCGTTCTTGACCGAGACCGGCCTTCGAAAATGTCGAATCCATACTTGAGCTGGAAGTCTGAGATCTTCAGAAGATGGGTCGCCTGAAGACTGAGATTGGGCTCCCGGAACAATGTGCGCGTATCCACATCCACCCTTCCGAAAAAGGCTTTGCCGGCATTCTGATCCTCCCTGAGCGTCTCGAACGTCCGTCCAGAGAAATATACCAGCAGCTCCGAGCCGGGATAAAACTGGTGGTGATATCCGATCTCGGCCCGGTTGATCCGTTCGAAAAACCGCAGATCGGGATCGTTTTCCTTGGGATCGCGGAGTAGCTTGTTTTTGTGACCAGCCTTCTGAGTAACCACAAACCTGCCAATACCCCGGTCACCCTGGCGCGTCTGAGAGTGGGAGAAAGACAACAGCAAATCACTGTGCGGCGTGGGGGCGAACTTGAACAGGTTGAAGGTGGTATAGCTGCGCGAATCATCATTTTGCAAACGCCATCCATCCGAGCGGTTCTGGCTGAGAATGGAGCCAAAGGCAAAACGCCTGGCTCCGCCGCTGGCAACAAGAGACTGAGCATACGTGTCCAGGTTTCCAGCGCTTCCCACGGTGGTCCAGTTCAGTCGAGGAAGCTCAAACAGCGTCGTGTAATCATTAAATGAGTTAAAGGAGTTGGTGTTGACCGGAAGCAGCAGTCGAGCCATCAACAATTCAGAACCGCCCGCCACGGTCCGCCCGTCCAGATTCAAGAAGGTATCCGCCAAGAAAATGCGGGTGGAACTGTTGGTGGGATCCGCAGCGTACGACTTGACCGCCTCCAGATTGGCCCACTCGGTAAGCCCCAATCGGTTGTAAGCGGTGGCTAGCTTGATGTTTCTTGTGGCACGGTCTTCGTCCAGGACGAAGCGGCTTCGGTAGACTGCGCGGTTATCATTTAAACGGATTGACTCCTGAAAGTCCTTGACGGCAATGCCGGGCCGGTTCAAATCTTCCTGAAAGATTCCAGAATACAGATGGGGTGTTGGATCTCGAGGATCCAGCTCCATGGCTGCCTGCAAGGCGGTAAAAGCCTGTTCAAACTTACGCTGCTGGTAGAAGGCTTTTCCCAGATAGCTCTGATACAGGGAGATCCGGGGCTCCAAAGTGGTTGCCTCCAGAATCTGAAGGACTGCATCTGCATAGTTAGCCTCCCGCATATTGGCAATGCCCAGCCCTAAACGCGGCTCACCCCGGGTGTTGTCCAACTCAATGGAGCGCTGGAGATGAACGCGTGCATCTGTGGTCTGGCCACGGGCCAGCAGCACGAAGCCCAGGGCCGAGTGAACGGCGGCCTCTTGAGGAGCACTGGCAAGGGCCTCACGGATCACCGTTTCAGCTTTTCCGCTGTTACCGGCGCCAAAGAGCAGCTTTGCAATTTGCACCTGAGCCTGCAGAAACTGGGGATCGAGCTCCAGGGCCCTCTCTATCGAGCCAGTGGCAGTCGGCAGATCAAAGAAACTCTGCTGGACGAGGCTGAGATTCAGGTAAGCCGAAGGAGAATTCGGATTGGACTGAACTGCGCGCTCAGCGGCGGCCAGTGCCTCGTCTTTATCGTTTTGGGTCAGGTGCACATTGGAAAGCAAACCCTGACCCAAAAAGTAAAACGGGTCATCGCGAGAGATCGACTCCAGGAGGGCGCGTGAGTTTTCGACATCGCCGGCCAGCAAATCAAGCATGGCCTTCTGCGTCTTCAGACGACCGTCGGCTCCTGGGTCCGCCACATAGTTGTAGGCTTGTTCGAACTCATTAACGCGATAATGAGCCAGTGATAATCCAAGGCGTGTGCGCGGTGAGTCAGCCGGGGCCTGGGTGAACTGCTCAAAGGCCTCGCGGATACGATTCTGCTCCAAGAAAATCCAACCGCGAGTCTCCGCTGCCTCCGGCGAAGAAGCCCCTTCCAGGGCAGCTAAAGCGGCCTCCAGATTTCCGGCATCGTGTTGAATTTGAGCCGTTCTCACCGGATCCGAACTTGGACCGTTCAAATTGGCCCGCGCTTGCTGCGGAGACGCGTAGAGAAAGGGATAATCCCGCGGGCTGACAGCTGCCATATAGTAAAGTGTCCATTGAACGGCATCCTCCGGGTTCAAAATCACGACCTTGGTGGGTGCTTCTCCCACACGGCAGCGTCCTTGCTCCCCCGGGTTGACAAACACAGTGCCCAGATCATTAAAGAAATTGATCGAACCTTCCAGAACTGTGGCAAGCGTGTACCCGTCTTCAGCTACCTGGATGTCAAACTCGGTACCTCGAATGGCCGCAGTCACGGCGGGCGTTTTAACCTGGACTGGCGCAGGGGTCCTCTTTGACCGCAGCCAAGCTCTTCCCCTGTTCAAGTTCAAAATGCTTTGATCAGCCCGAGGACCCGTCACTGCCACTCGAACCAGCAGGTTGCTGACCGGTCGAACCGCCCTCAGTTCCAATTCGCTGTTCTCACTCAGCTTGAGCTGAGTTTCGTCAGCCATCAAGAGCGCAGCCCGGCTCCTGGGACCGGTTCGAATTATGTTACCTGGGTATAGGATCTGATTGATGTGAGCGGGAGCCCAAGGGGATTGTTGAACCTCCACGCGGCCCTGAATGCTGAGCACTTTAGCTGCAATATTTTGAGTGGCCTGCGCCAGCACAGCGACCGACAAAAGAAGGCCTACCAACAGAAGAAATGTGGTTTTTCTCATGATCTCCCCCGGGGATATAAACAAGATTCCTCCTCTTCACTCGATGAGACTGAGCAAATAGCATGCCATTCGAACTTTACTATATATTGGCATCTATCCCACATCTTGCCCCATATGTTGTCCCATGGCCGTAACCGGTTCACCTTATTATCAGTGAACACAAGTTAACACTGTAAAGAGGGGTTGACATTCACAAATCCCGGATATATTCGTTGGACGCCTTCAATGTTATAGCAGGCAGCTTGGAATGAGCAATTCAAATCACCCACGGACGTGGGCCAAACCCGGCCCTCGGTTACCCGGCGGCAACCGGCTCGATGATCTCTTTGTAGTGGCACTCGGAATTATTGCACGAGTGAATCACACCCTGTTTTTTGGTAATGCGCTCCAGAAGATACGCCGCGCCACAGGAGGGACATTCGACGTCGACTGGTTTCTGCCAGAGGACAAAATTGCACTTGGGAAAAGCGCTGCACCCGTAAAAGAACTTCCCACGACGCGATTTGCGCCGTACTAGCTCCCCGTTTCCGCACTGCGGACAAGTGACTCCAGTGGTTTGCTGCTTCACATATCTGCAGTCTGGATAGTTACTGCAAGCGACAAATTCGCCATACCGTCCGTGTCTTCGCACCAGTTGGGAGCCGCACTGGGGGCATTTCTCATCCAAGGACTTCTCTCTCTGGACCGCCATTTCCCCCTTGGCCTGTATGACCTTCTTGGTGTTCTTGCATTCCGGGTATCCGGAACAGGCCAGAAACTCCCCATAACGTCCTCTTCTGAGGACCATGGGCCTGCCACACTGTTCGCACAATTCCTTTTCCAACTTGCCCGCATCTTCTTGATCCAACGACGAGCTCTCTTTCTGGAGTTCCCTTGTATTCTTGCATTCGGGGTAATTGCTGCAGGCTATGAACCTTCCAAACCGGCCCCAGCGGATCACCATTTCCCCTCCGCATTTCTCGCACTGAATGCCCGCCGGGACCTCTTCCTTTTTCAAATTTTTCATTTCCTTGCGGGCCTGCTGGAGCTCTTTGGAGAACTCGGCATAGAATTCCCTTAACGTATGGACCCAATGCTCTTTGCCATTCTCGATTTCATCAAGGTCCCGCTCCAGTTTAGCCGTGTAGTCGTAATCGAAAATCTCCTCAAAATGATGGACGAGCAACTCGATCACGACCTCTCCCACCTCGGTGGGCACGAACCGCCCTTCCCCTTTCTTGACGTAGTCCCGATCCATGATGACCGAAAGGATCTGCACATAGGTGGAAGGACGACCAATTCCCTTTTCCTCCAATGCCTTGACCAGAGTTGCCTCGCTGTATCGCGCAGGAGGCTGAGTAAACTTTTGCTCGGGCACGATTTTCTCCACTTGAAGCTTCTCTCCCTTGGTCACTTCGGGCAGAACTTTTCCATCTTCCCCTGGTGCTGGCTTTCCATCATCGCGCCCTTCTTGGTACAGCTTCAGGAAACCATCAAACTTCATCACTGTGCCAACGGCTTTGAACTTGGTCCTTGCTGCATCAATCTCGATCTCCGTCTGGTCGAAGACGGCCGGAGTCATCTGCGAGGCCACAAAGCGTTTCCAGATCAGCTCATAAAGCCGGTACTCATCACGATCCAGAAAAGGCTTCACTTGCTCCGGTTGGCGCAGCACTGAAGTAGGCCGGATGGCTTCGTGCGCGTCTTGAGCTCCTTTTTTGCCCCGATAAACACCCGCCTTGGAAGGCAAGTATTCCTCTCCATAGGTCTCTTTCAAGTATTCTCGTACTTCAGCCAGGGCAGAATCGGCCACACGGGTGGAATCCGTTCGCATGTAGGTAATCAAGCCAACTCTTCCTTCATCTCCAGCTTGCACACCTTCGTAGAGGCGCTGGGCCAGCCTCATAGTCTTTTTTATGGAAAACTTCAGCTTTCGAGAGGCCTCCTGCTGAAGTTTACTGGTAATAAAGGCGGGAACCGGATTTCGCTTCTTTTTCTTTTTCTTTACCCCAGAGACCACAAAATCCGCTGCGCGCAGCTCCTCCAAAAGTTTATCCGCCTCTTCTTGATTGGAAATCTTGAACTTCTTTCCCTTGTGCTTGACTGCCTTGGCTTCAAATGGAGGTGGGGTTTTCGCCTTGAGACGAGCAGTGAAGTTCCAGTATTCCTCAGGCACAAAGCCGCGAATTTCCAGTTCGCGCTCCACAATCATTCGCAGAGCTACTGTCTGGACACGGCCCGCGGATAAACCGCTTCGCACCTTTTGCCACAATAAGGGGCTTACCTTGTAACCCACCAGCCGATCCAAAATGCGGCGGGCTTGCTGGGCTTGCACCTTGTTCTGATCGATGGAGGAAGGATTCTTGAAGGCATTCAGGATTGTATTCTTGGTGATTTCGTTGAATAGAATACGGTATATTCTGCGATCTTGCGTTCCGTTTAACTCTTCGGCCAGGTGCTGGCAAATGGCTTCTCCTTCGCGATCAGGATCAGCCGCCAGGTAAATCTCTTCTGATTTCTGGGCCGCTTTTTTCAGCTGATCAACAATCTTCTTTTTTCCGGAAATGACGCGATAGGTGGGACGAAAATCGTCCTTGATATCCACACCTAGTGCTCTTTCCGGCAGATCCTTGATGTGCCCGGCACAGGCACGCACCTCGAATCGCTTTCCCAGATACTTTTCAATTGTTCTGGCCTTGGCAGGCGATTCTACAATCACCATCGCTTTGGGCATGGCTTTACAATGCTCCTAACGTTCCCTCTAACCTATATAGCATACCCCAACGGCGCTGCGCGCCGAGAGCAAAAGAGCAATAGAACAATAGAGCCCCCGCTGACCGGTTA
>JALLON010000118.1 GCA_027717925.1 Acidobacteria bacterium AH-259-G07
CGCTAGCCCGCATTTCTCACGCCGGCTCGTGACGAAGCGGCGGAAGCGCCGATGCAGTAGAGCCGGTGTGAGAAATGCGGACTACCAACCTGTCGAACATGGCAAAGGGAAAGAAAAACCTGCTGTCGACCATTGGTCCAGGGATCCTGGTTGCCGCCACTGGAGTTGGAGCGGGTGATTTGGCCACCGGCGCCTTTACTGGAACAAAGTTAGGATTAGCGATCCTGTGGGCGGTTGTTTTAGGAGCGTTCTTCAAATTTGTGCTGAATGAAGGATTGACCCGCTGGCAATTGGCGACCGGCGATACCTTACTTGAAGGGGCCATGAGCCGCTTTGGGCGTCCGGCCCAATATGGCTTTCTGGTTTATTTTCTGGCTTGGAGCTTTATGGTTGCAGCAGCGCTGATGAGTGCCTGTGGTGTTGCTGCCCATGCAATTTTTCCCCTCTATCACGATCCATCGACAGGCAAAATCACCTACGGAATTGTTCTCAGTTTAATCGGTGCGGCGTTGGTTCGTTTGGGCGGTTATCGACTGTTCGAAAAGGTAATGAATGTCTGTATTGGTTTGATGTTTGTCACTGTGGTAGTGACGGCCGTCCTCTTGAAGCCAAGTTGGGGAAAACTGATGGCCGGGCTCTTATGGCCAACCATTCCCCAGTTCGGTGCTGGAGGGCTGGCCTGGACGATCGCGCTCATGGGGGGTGTCGGTGGCACGGTAACGGTCCTATGTTACGGTTATTGGATCCGCGAGAAAGGACGATTCGATGACGATGACCTGCGAGTTTGCCGGATCGACCTGGCCATCGCTTATGCGATGACAGCGCTCTTCGGTTTGGCTATGGTCGTGATCGGCAGCACCATTCAGGTTGAAGGCAGTGGGGCCACTCTGGTGATCAAATTGGCCGATAAGTTGGTTCAAGAAGTGGGTTTGATTGGTAAATGGGCTTTCCTGCTGGGAGCATGGGGAACGGTCTTTAGCAGCCTGCTCGGTGTTTGGCAGAGCGTTCCTTATCTCTTTGCTGATCTGTGGGGGATGATGCACGAAGGACAACTCTCCAAAAAGTGCTCCGTTGACACACACTCAAAATTTTACCGATGGTACCTATACGCCATCGCGACAATTCCAATGATTGGCCTGTGGGTCGGATTCGCCAACATGCAGAAACTTTATGCCATCGTCGGTGCCCTCTTTATTCCCGTGTTGGCGTTAACACTCTTGCTGTTGAATGGCCGAGCGAAGTGGGTCGGCGAACGCTACCGGAATCACCCACTGACATCGATCATCCTGATTGTTATTCTGCTCTTTTTCCTTGTGGTGGGTTGGTTGACGATTGGTAATGTACTCGGACTGTAGCCAAGAGTGGCATCCTGGGGATGGACACAATCCAGGACAGACGGGTCGTCTAGTCCGGCGTCACCCTGAAAACTTCGTCGTGCTCGCGAGCGTGCTCGAGGATTTTCACTCCTATATCATCGCCCGGTCGCGCGACTTCGACCGACTGGTTCTCGATCTGAATGGATTCCACGGGCTGGGTGAAGTCGCTGGTGTGCCCCTTGATGTGGATGGTGTCCCCGACTCTCAACTCCCCCTCCGTGATCCTCAACCCGGCCACCCCGATTTTGCCCCAGTAGTGAATAACAACACCGATCTTTTGCTCCGCCATGGTTACCCTCCCAACCGCTTTGTTAATTGCTCTCGGCTCGGCACAGCCTGCTTATGCCGTGTAGTTTTATTCTAAACAAATTGGATCGACTGAGAAAGGTCAACCGAGAGCCTGAAATCATCGCCCTGGGACAGAGGTGTAGTGCGCGGCCCGGAATAACCCGTCCGCCGCCTGCAGGATCTTCAGCCGCAGCCGCCTCGGATAGTGCGGCCGAGCGCTCAGGAAGCTCTCAACCGTGTTCGCCGCGCTCCGGCTGCGATGCCCGGACAGCGTCGTGCTGATCCAGCCCATCGGGAAGAAGATGTCGCCGGTGCGCTGGATCTCTTCCAGAAGCTCAAGGCTTGGCAGGATGTGCTTTTCCGACCGCTTCGCCCGCAGGGGGTGATGGAGCAGCGCGAGCCCCTCCAGTACCCACGGCTCGTGGCGCCGATTCTTTACGTCCCTCAGGCTCTGGAAGAATCCGTCGGGATCCTCCACGGCCCTGTGCACGAAGGCAAAGCGCTTACGGCGGTCGGGGTTCTGGATCCGCGCCGCCTGCATGTCCAAGAGCACCTTCGACCTACCGCGCAGTCCCAGCGCCAGCGCCGTCGCCATTTCGTCCTGCTCGGAGAACTTGAGGCCGGGGATCTTTAGCTCTCGAAGCCACACGCGCTTCATTTTCTCGACCCCCTCCGGCGACCGGACCAGATCGCGGTAGGCCTTGAAGTAGGTCGACTTGAGCGTCGGCGAGGCGGCCGCCTGTATCAGCTCCCAGACCTGCCACTCAAGCTCTGCGGGCGGATCAAGATAGCGCCGCGACAGCTCCCCCAACTTGCCGAGAATCAGTTGGACGTTCAACTCGACCGTCTCGGTCGCCAGCGCCTGCCGCGCCAGCGCGAGAAACTCCTGCGGCTGCATCCACCGCTCCAGCAGCGCGTCCCATAATGTTTCCCAGATCACCCCCCGCGTCAGCGGGTCACGGATTGCCGCCCAGTTGTCCTTTATATAGAGTAAGCTGCGCTCATCCAGGACGAACAGGCCGTACCCGCGCCCCTTGCCGTTGGGCAGCACGAAGTCGGGGGCCGGCAGGCCCCGCGCCGCCGCCACCTCCACATCCGCCGCGTCCATCGTCACCGGTAGGGACGTCGACGGACCCAGCAGGACGTCCAGCCGCTGATTCCAAACACCGCCCAGCTGCTTCAAGAACAGCTGCTCGATCTTGCCGTCCTTAAGCGTCAGGCCCGTGGTGATCGTCGGCCACCCCGATTGGTAGACCCACATCCGGCTGAAGGCCTCGAGATCCACGTCGGTCTGGCGATCGAGGATCTCCACCAGCTGCACCCACGTGGCGTTAGCGAACGAGTAAGTCTTGAGATACTGGCCCAGCCCGTCGCGAAATGCCTCCTCGCCCGCCAGAAGCTCCATCTGCTTCAGCACCACGGCCGATTTCCGATAGATCAGCGCCCCGTACAGCGTCCCCGCCTCCTGCAGGTTCTCCAGCTCCTGATGCAACGGATGCGTCCCCCGGCTTCGGTCGATCGCGTAGGCCGCCGGATGGTGCGCCGTAAAAAACCGCAGGGCGTGATTGAGCTTGGGAAACGACGGGCGCACGATCTTGTCGGCCATGAAGCTGGCGAAGGACTCTTTGGTCCAGACATCGTCGAACCAGTTCATCGTCACCAGATCGCCAAACCACATGTGGGCCGTCTCGTGCGCGATCACCGACGCGCGCGCCAGCTTCTCTTCCTGCGTCGCCGACTCGTCCAGAAGCAGCGTCGAGGCGCGGTAGAAGATCGCCCCCGGGTGCTCCATCCCGCCGTAGGGGAACGGGGGGATCAGGACGAAATCGAACTTGCCCCACGGGTAGGGAATTTGCGTGTAGGCCTCGAGCCAGGCCAGCGCCGAGGCGTGCAGATCGAAGATGGTCGACGCATTGCGCTCGACCTTCCCCCTGTCGGTCTCGCGGTGGTACATCCGGAACAACCGGCCGTTTCGTTCCGCGGCAATCTCCTCGAACTTGCCGGCGACGAACGAGAAAAGGTAGGTGGGGATGGGCCGGGTCTCCGCGAACGTGATGCGCCGGCCCTGGCGCGCGCCGACGGCGCCGTTCGCGATCGCGACCCAGCCCTCCGGCACCTCCAAGGAGAGCTTAAACCGTGCCTTCAGGTTCGGCTGGTCGAAACAGGGGAGGGCGTGCGAGGCGCGGTCGGGCACAAAGAGGGTGTAGACGAACTCGTCCTGGCGATGAATCGACCCTTCGCCCGCGACAAACTCGATCCTGACCTCGCGGGTCGCCGCCAGGGTGATGTGGCCATCCGTGAACTCGTACGGCGCGCTGACCGCAAGGATGTGATCGGCCGGCTGATCGAAGTCCAGCACGACCGTGTCCTCGCCCTCCAGATCGAAGCGAACGGTGACCGTGCCCTCGATCCGCTCGCCGATCCGGAACTCCACCTGGTAGCGCACGTTCGAGATCGCTTCGGCGCGCCGCTCGGCCAGCCCCAGCGGCAGGCCGGGCGCGATCAGATCTTTGGTGGCCATGCTGCAGCCCGCCAGAAGAAGCGCGGCGAGTGCTCCTCGCATAAGGCCGCAAGCATAGCATGGAAATGATACGCTGCGAACATGAAGGCACCCTCTCACCGCTACGTCATCCCGATCGTCACCACGATTTGACAGAAATCACTTTCCCAGCCGATTCTAGCGCTCCCTGTTTTGACTGGCGCCTAAAGCTCACTCCTTGTTCCCTTTCGGACCATCCACCGTGTGACGAAAAAGAATGGTGTTATCCAGTTCAAGGTCTTCCGTCCAAATAAAGCTGGCACCACTCCAGTCATATTCGGAAAAGTCTCTTGCATTGGGTCTTACCTGGGCTTGGGTGAAGACGGATGCTTTCGGCCAGGAGCTATCATCAAAATCAACGGCATACCAGTTGTCGGGGATATCTTCATAGACGACCTTCGGATTGGCCAGGTCTCCCTCCAGCGGCCCCCAAAAGACCTTCTTGGCTTTCCAGGTTCCATCCGTGACCGTTCCATCGCTGAATTTCAGGATGAATCCACCATCGCCAATCCGCGTATTGTTGTATTCAAGGCCCGTCTTGGGATCGGCATAATCCTTCGCTTTGACAGCGATGACCATGGGGTATTCTTGAACAATATCGACTGAAATCACGTTGTGAGGGATAAACTCGATAGAATCGACCGCGACGAGTTTTCCATTGATATACAACTCGAACCAATTGTCGGCGTAGATGTTCGCTCTCATGGTCGCAGGCCTGGGTCTGCCTCTCCTACCTCGGCGGCCCTGGTCCCGACCGCCGGGGCGGCGCGGTCGCTGTCCGCGTAGATCCTGGCCTCCGCCGGGCCGCGGTGGTCTTTGTCCCTGAAAACCCTGG
The DNA here is from genome assembly GCA_027717925.1 of Acidobacteria bacterium AH-259-G07. Lineage (GTDB taxonomy): Bacteria > Acidobacteriota > UBA6911 > RPQK01 > JADFOI01 > JALLOL01. The sequence continues at coordinate 5,039 of JALLON010000118.1, forward strand.
CTCCCGCTGCCAGGTCGCTCTGGTGTTGCTCCTGGTTGCCCACCCCCTGTTCCCTCCGCTGGTGCCAGGTTGGCGGACAGCACCAGGCAGGCGATCATGTTGGCAGTGAGTATTATTTCCTTCATAAGTTCCCCTTTTCCTTTAGTTGCCGCGATTTGATCTGATTCCTCGATTATAGATCGTCTTAGCTCTCTTTACTTACATCGCAGCCGATTTTTGCTAGAAATTCCTACCATCAGCCGAGGCCCACAATGAAATGCCCAAACCGTGGCTCACACAGCCCTCCTTCAGCCTTGCGCCTACCCAAAAGACGCTTGCTCTGAGCACTCCGGATACAATCCTTAATGCTATACTGCGCTCCGATGATAGCCGATCTGAGGATCGAGTACCTGGCAGACCACCCGGAGCTTCTTCCGCACATTGCACGATGGCAGTATGGGGAGTGGGGTCATCTGAACCCGGGCGATTCCATTGAGCGACGCATCCGGACGCTTCAGGGTCACCTCAATCGAGACTGTATTCCAATAACCCTTGTGGCGCTTCTTGATTCCGTTGCTGTTGGATCGGCGCTCGTGCGCCGTGTTGTCGACGAGGCTTACCGGCTGAAAATAAGCCCGATCTTTCTATTTACCTGGGACCAGGAAAGCCTCTATGGGAGTTTAGGGTGGCGTGTCAGAGAGCGGACGCGGTCGGGGAAGTCCGAAATCGCCATCATGGAAATTACTCCGAAAGAGGAAATCGGCCTAACCCCAGATGGGATCTCCACCAACTTCGTGGAAGGTACCGGAACAAGCTGAGCACAGATCTTAGCATGGGTAAGACGCAAACTTACTAAATTGCGCTTTCATTTCTTGTGGCAGCGCGTGAAAAGCCGAAATGAACTGCTCGGTGCGACTCGAACCAAAACGGCGCGCGCCGGCCTTCAGATACTCCAGAATGTGTTCAATCTTCGTGAGTCCTCCCGCCGCCTTTACTAGGCACTTCCCTTTTACTGCCTCAACCATTAATTGGACATCCTCCAGTGTAGCCCCCCCACCTGTATAAGCAGTCGATGTTTTCACAAAGTGGGCGCCAGCCTTTACAATCCATTGGCAGGCTCGTCGTTTTTCATCGTCACTTAGCAAGGAGTTCTCGGTGATGACTTTCACGATAGCACCATGGGCCGCCCTGACCACGCCTTCGATGTCTCTGATAAAGATGTTCTCTTCTCGATTTTTCAAGGCAGGAATGTTCATGACCATGTCGATTTCTTGTGCTCCCAGATCCAGAACTCGTTTGGCCTGATATTCTTTCATGGAAGGCGTTTCGTTTCCGTGCGGGAAACCTACCACAGTTCCCAGAAGCACGTCCGAATTCTTGAGCATTTCTGCAGCGAACCGGATGTAGTGTGGTTGAACGGTCAAAGTCGCAGTACCCAATTGAACCGCAGTCTCAGCAAATTGGCGCACTTCTTCGTGAGTGGCATCAGGTCGAAGGATTGAATGGTCAAACAGTTTGGCGAAGCTTGGAACTTTCATATCGAGAAATTACCAACAGTACCCATTCGAAGCAAGCACTCTAGTCAGGCTAGAGAACAGCCCGCAGCTTCCCTCAGTCCAGAACAGCCTTAGAATCTAGACGCTATGTTATACTCGCTCCGTGAAAGCCTTGGATTTGGCTGCGCTGCGGCCTGCGATAGCAAAGATTTCTCGGGACTTCGCGCTGCATCTGGTAATTCTTTTTGGTTCTCGATCTGACGCTACTGCTGGGGAGGAAAGTGATACAGATATCGCTGTTCTGGTGGATCCCTCTCGGGAAGTCGACGCGACTTACGATCTGTCTTTGCAGACAGCCTTCTTTAAAGTTTTCAACACAGATCATCTTGACTTGGTGTATCTCGATAAAGCCACTCCATTGCTCCGCTACAGGGCAGTGACGAAGGCGCTCGTTCTTTACGAGAAAGATGACTGCTACGCCCGTTACGCCAGCTATGTGGTTCGTTATTATGCCGATACGAAAAAGTTTCGAGAGTTAGAACGACGGTTCATTGAGAATTTCGCGGGCCATGGTGATTGACCGTGAGGTTATCCAGTCGCGACTGGCGTCTTTGATCGAGTATCTACAAGAGCTGGAATGTTTCCAGAACATCTCCTACCAAGAGTATTGTTCTGATTTCAAGAACAAACGCACGGTAGAACGGCTCCTCCAACTGATTGTCGAGGCGGCCTGCGACATCAACGCTCACATTGTGGTAAAAAAGAACCGTAAGCCTCCCGCGGATCATCACTTTTCTTTCATTCGTCTAGGGCAAGTGGGAATACTGCCGGGGCCCCTGTGCCGGGATCTTGCCCGATCTGTGGGCCTGAGAAATCGTTTGGTTCACGAGTATGAAAGTATTAACGACAAGATCGTCTTTGACTCGATTCATGCAGCATTACAAGGTTACCGCTCCTACGTTTCAACAATCCAGGCTTACCTGGAAAAATGAGGAGGGAAGCTCTGATGTGCTTGGTCTTTAACAACCTCTCCAAATATTTGAGGACCGCTTAGGACATACACACCGCTCGGGGCTTGGGAGTTGGATGGACCCGGAGGATCTTGACTTTTTTACCATCTTCATTATCTTCTCGACAAGTTGTCTACGGCTACGGCCATCACGATGATAAGGCCAATGGCTACGAGCTGCCACTCGTAGCCGATTCCAACAATATTGAGCCCGTTGAACAAAGTTCCTAAAAGGATGCTGCCCAGTAGGGTACCTCCGATACCGCCGCGGCCACCTGCCAATGAGGTCCCACCAACGACCACCGCTGCAATGACGTCCAGGTTGGTCTCTTGCATCAATGCCGGCTGAGCGGAGACTACCCGCGCCATGAGGACGATGCCACCTAAAGCCGCCAAAAGACCTTGAGCCGTAAAGACCATGGTGATGATCCTTTCGTTTCGCAAGCCGGCTAGCTTTGCTGCAGCGTAGTTGCCTCCCACCGCATAGACGTTCAGTCCAAATTCCGTCCGCGACAGGACCAGGTGGCCAAGGATGGTCACCGCCGCAGCAATGATAATCGGCACCGGTATTCCAGCGATAAAACCCACGCCCAGAAAATTAAACGCTTCAGGAAAACCTAAGATCACGTCGCCTCCGGTTAGGATCAATGCCACTCCACGTGCAGCCACCATCATGCCCAAGGTGGTCACAAAAGAATTGACCTTCAGCCGGGATATGCAAAGACCATTGATGAGACCTGCCGTGGTCCCCGCCACCAGTCCGGAAAGAATACCAAGAGACACACTTCCGGTTTCGACCAGGACAAGACCTGTGAGGACTCCGCTCATGGCCCCCACCGAGCCGACAGAAAGATCGAATCCGCCACCGATGATGCAAAACGTCATCCCCACTGCAATGATGAGATTGATAGAGATCTGCCGCGCGATATTGATGAGGTTCCCCACCGTGAGGAACCG
>JALLON010000119.1 GCA_027717925.1 Acidobacteria bacterium AH-259-G07
AGGGATAGTTTCCCCTGCCGAGGCGGTGATCAATGTCAATCTGAAAGAACAGACGGCAGCCGTCTTACAAAGCCTAACACCTCGAGAGGAGCAGGTCATCCGCATGCGATTTGGCATTGGAGATGGAAGCGAACACACTCTGGAGGAGGTTGGACAAAGATTCTCGGTCACTCGCGAGCGCATTCGCCAGATTGAAGCGAAGGCGCTTCGCAAGCTGCGCCATCCGTCGCGCAGCCGAAAGTTAAAAGCCTTCCTGGAGAACAGTGGCAAGGAAGGGCTGTAAGTAAAAAGGGGCGGCTTGAGCCGCCCCTTTTTACTTACAGCAAAAGAGCAATAGAACAATAGAACAAAAGAATCCAGAAGTCAGAATCCAGAATTCAGAAGTTCTTTTTGTTCTACGCGGAGCGTTCTGGGCCCATAGCTCAGTCGGTTAGAGCATCTGACTCATAATCAGACGGTCGTAGGTTCGAGTCCTACTGGGCCCACCAGATTCGAGATTTCAAACACGGGGAGCGGTGGAGTGTGAACTCGGAGTTAAGGAGATTGATTCATTTGCAGCAGTTGGATTTGAAAATCGTCGAACTGCAGCAGCGCGCCGAACAGATTCCGCAGGAAATTGAAACGTTCAATCGGATTCTCGAAGAGAATCGGCAGACTCTCGAGCAGGCACGCCAACACATCGAGGAAGACAACAAGCAACGACGACTGTTGGAAGGAGAAGTTGAAACCCTGCGAGAGAGATTATCGAAATACAAGTCCCAGTTGATGGAAGTGAGGACCAACAAAGAATATCAGGCCATGCTTCACGAAATTGAAAACACGGAACGGGAAATTGAGGCGAAAGAGGACCACATTCTTGAACGAATGATGGCAATCGACGAGCGGGAGAAACAAGCTCGAGAGGCGAAAGGTGAGTTAGTGAAAAAGGAAGAGGAAATTCTCGAAAAGCGCGGGAAATTAGAAAGCTTCGTCTCTCAAGCAGAGAGCCAGATTGTGTGTTTGCAGAAAGATAGAAGACGGCTGGAAGAAGAGATCTCCGGGGAACTCACCGAACAATATCAGAGAATCGCTTCCGTGCGAAATGGAGTGGCACTGGCGGAGGCGAAAGATCAATCCTGTCAAGCCTGTCATGTAAAGTTGCGTCCCCAACTGTTCGCCGATATAAGAACCAACCGGCAAATTATTACCTGTGAAAACTGCAACCGAATCCTTTACTACGCTGGACCCTAGTGGCATATCCTTTTTTGAGCTTCTACCACCAAGCTTATTCAGCCGTCACCGATTTTTCCTTTTATCGCGCCCTCTTCGAGCAGTCTCTGCACAAGACACTAATTTATCTTTTCTATCTAGCTACACACGTAGCCGCCATACTCACCCTGACCTTTGCCTTGCACTATGGCCCTCAATTTTTAAGCATAGCCGACTGGGCTCAGCAAAACTTTCCCCCATTTGAAGTCGAAGATGGAAAGCTTAGGGTGGCGACCGACCAGCCCTTAGTGAAGAAATACCCGGGAAAGCAATTGATTACTTTTGTCTTTGATACCACCGGCACCTACTCGGATCCACAAGAGCTTGAAGATCCTGCCTTTCTTTTTACTGAGGAGAAACTCTATTTTCGCTACCTGGGTCAAACCCAGAGTTATTCATGGAAGGATTGGGGGCCTTTTCAGGCAGGACCGAAGGAGTTTGAGCATTTCACCACGCTTGTCAAATGGGCTTACTTCCCAATTGCTTACTCGCTGATTTTAGTCTACACCGTCGTGGTCAAAGGGTTATTGGCAGCTCTTCTCACTGTAGTCGGGTTGTCCGCCAGCGTGCGCTATGACATTCGTCTACCCTTCCAGCAACACTTCACGATTGCCCTTTATAGCCTCACTCCCGCTATCGTAATTGATTTGGCCGTGACCATGACCGGACTGGACATCTCGTACTTCTACTTGATTTATCTGGTAACAGCTGCGATCTATACCTATATGGCCACTCAGAAATGTGTGGCGGTGGAATAATTCGTCCGAGTACCTCGGGACGGTTGAACCAACCGGTCATTTGTTTGATGCGCCCTTGTCGAGTAATCTATTACTAAATGAGGAAAACTATCCTTGTCATGTTCGTTATCCTAGCGTCCCTCCTTTTGCCGGCTTGGACGCAAAACAGAGGAACACAGGCACCGGTCATTCGAGCGACAGTCGATGTAGTCCATGTCCTTTGTACTGTTCGAGACCGCCGCGGTAATTACATCCCGAATTTGAAAAGAGAAGATTTCGAAATTTTTGAAGACGGCATTAGACAAAAGATCGATTTTTTCGGCAAGGAAACCGGCGATGATGCCCAACCTCTGACTGTCGTCCTTTTGATTGACACTAGTGGCAGTGTCAAAGATAAGCTGAGATTTGAGCAGCAGGCTGCCAGCGAATTTTTGGACCAGACTCTCAGGAAAAACAAGGACATGGCCGCGGTCGTTCAGTTTGACAGCCAGATTCAACTGGTCCAAGACTTCACTTACGACTACTCGATTTTGGAGGATGCCATTTTTGAGATAAAGGCAGGAGGCGCGACTAAACTTTACGACGCCATCTGGGCAGCCGCCAAGGAACTCCTTAGACCTGAGGTGGGAAGAAAAGTGATGGTGATCCTTTCTGACGGAGCAGACACACAGAGCATGATCAGCGATAAGGAGGCCATTCGGACCGCTCAGGAGGAAGACGTTGTCATCTATGGAATTGGAGTACGAAGTCACAGATTTGATTCTGATTTTGGGAAATTGAAGAAATTTGCCAAGGCCACCGGAGGTTCATTTTTTGATTCCAACGCGGATCCCAAAAAACTCCGAGAAGCATTTGGAAAAATCAATCGAGAAATTAAGAACCAATATAGCCTCGGCTACGTCTCGACCAATTCCAGACGCGATGGCTCGCTCCGAGAAATAAAGGTGCGAGTGAGACGTCGCGGTTTGAAAGTCACCCACCGCAAAGGCTATTATGGTCCACAGGGCGACTCATGAAGCCAAAGAACCTGCAAGTGGAGGATACTCTGCCCATCAAATTAAAAATTCGCGTTCTTGAGGCGGAACTTGAGCAGCTTGAGTCAGACCTCAGTCGTCTGGGTGAGCTGAGGGAACAAACCCGAAAAGAAATTTGCTATTACGAGGACCTTCTGGCCAAGACTCAGCAGCAGCACCACACACTTCGTCGAATCAAATAAAAGGCATTTCCAATCCGGCCTCCTTCGTGTGGTGGCATTCTCGGTTGCTCACCCCCTTTAGCAATGATAGACTTTGTGGCCGCTGTGCCATGCCGCGACAACGTCCCTTGCTCGCCAACAATATCCTTGAATTGATTGGCTTCACACCGCTGGTTCGTCTTAATCGACTACCTGTCAATGATTCTGCCGAGATCTTCCTGAAGCTGGAATCCCTCAACCCGATGTTCAGCGTGAAAGACCGCATTGCCTATGCCATGCTGAAAAAGGCCCAAGAAGAGGGGAAAATTTGGCCCGGGAAGACGGTTATCATTGAACCCACCAGCGGTAACACAGGGATTGGCCTGGCCATGGCCGCAGCGGTGATGGGTTATCGATTGATTCTCACGATGCCCGATACCATGTCTATTGAACGCCGAAGGGTACTAAGAGCAATGGGAGCTGAGTTGGTGCTCACTCCAGAAATCCGTGGCATGAGTGCCGCCATCAAGAAAGCCGAGGAACTTCTCCAGGAACATTCCGACGCTTACATGCCACAACAATTTGAGAATCCGGCCAACCCGGAAATTCATCGACAAACCACAGCCGTGGAGATCCTGGAGGCTACCGAAGGGCACTTGAACTGTTTTGTGGCAGGGGTGGGGACGGGAGGGACCATTACAGGGGTGGGAGAAGTTCTCAAGAAGGAAATAGAGGGTGTGCAGATCATTGGTGTCGAACCTGCCGATTCGCCCGTGCTGTCGGGAGGCTCTCCGGCCCCCCATGAGATTCAAGGAATCGGCGCCGGTTTTGTCCCCTCAGTTCTCAATCGCGACATCATCGACGAGATTATACAGGTCGAATACATCGACGCCTGCCAGACAACACGTAGGCTCGCTCGGCAGGAGGGAATCTTTGCAGGAATTTCTTCCGGAGCGATTTGTTGGGCCGCACTTCAGGTTGCCAAGAAATTAGGGAAAGGCAGCCGTGTCGTCGCCATCGTCTGCGACCTTGGAGAACGCTATCTTAGCCACCAGGTTTACAGCGAACTCGAGTGACGCGGATCACACGGATTTCAACGGATCTTCACGGATACTTTGACGAATAAGACGGATCGCGCTGATTTTTCAACGGGTCTTCGGTTGACTCCTGGCTCCTGTTAATTTGACCAGAACATGTTCCCTAACCCAGCGCTGGTCCCACCACTCGAGTGGATTGACCTGAACTCCCTGCAAAATCAGGCTGAAGTGGAGATGATCTCCTGCAGCCAAACCGGTTTGTCCCGTCCGGCCCAGGATTTCGCCTCTCTTGACCCACCGACCTTTCTGGACTTCAATGCTGCTCAGATGGCCATACAGGGAGAGGAGTCCAAGCCCGTGGTCCACAAGGACAGTGTTCCCGTAAATCCCGAGATAGTCAGCCAAGACAACGATCCCATCGTTTGCACATTCGACTGGACTGTGAGCAAGAGAGGCCAAATCAAAGCCCAAATGAGTCTGCTGATCCACCTTCCGACCCTGGTAATAATACGTTCGACGGTCTGCAAAGGCAGATTCGACCTGAGACTTGCTCAATTGCAAAAAGGGCTCACTCCACAATAATCTACCGGCAGACTGGCGACTGAACTCCTCAAAATGCCGGTGGCTGAGGTCGCGCAGGTGACCATTGATCTTCAAAAAAGTCTTCAAGAGTGTTCCTTGTTGGGTCACTTCGTTTGTATGCTCCAAGATTTCCGATACGACTGTGTTCATCAGCAAATCAGTCAAGTGAATCTCGCGATTTCGAAAGCGCACAGGGAACACCTTTTTCCGAAAAGATGTCTGGTCGCGATTGCCGGCTGCATCCTCCGCCCAAACCAGCATGCTGGTTTGAGGAGGTTGGTCTTGGGCCAGCGCAAAGAGGCAGACATAGGTTCCTTTGTCACTCTCGGGGAGCGGATAACCAGCAAAAACGTGCTCCCCTACTTGAACCCCGGAAGCCACGGTGTCCTGCGAGACACGGTAGACAATCGCTTCCGATCCTCCCTGACGAATGTAGTGCTGCCCGGAACGCACCTCTATCTGTGGAGGGGTAAGATCCAGTTTAAACGAGCGTCGTTCAGAAACCTCGCGAGCCCACAGCCAAAAATTGGGTTGATCTTGAAGATTCACTTCCAGCCAAAACTCCCCTTCAGAGAGTTGATCCTCTCCAAACGACACCTCAGGCGAGAGAGCAATGGAGCGCTGGCTGACCCCTTTTTGCCAAGGCCAGGGAGCACCATACGTCTCAGACAGCAGGACACGGCCACTCCCCGACCTCGCGAGTACAACCTCGATCGATTGCAAACCGTTTCCTTCATCCTGGATCTCCACAATGATCTTGGTGTCTCTCCCCACCGTGGAGGGAGCCTCACGCCAGTAAAGGGTTGGGGGTGAGCTATCCCAACTCCAGAAACTGTACAGTAGAAAGGGAACAAGCAAAAATAAGAGAACGATCAGCCGCTTCTTCACCAGTTCGCTATCCTACCAGGGGCCAAGACGGAGTGACAAGAAGGGGCCGCTGGGATGAAAACAACATAGCGAAAGGCCCAACACCACTTCACTTTAGATTGGGCGATGGCTGCACTGTCCAAAATCGTTCGGATGTCGTGCCGCCCAAAGCCTTTCAACACTGACAGAGGGCCATCATGGCGAACCGCTTCTGAGCGTGAGAATGGCGCAAGGAGAAGACGAATACCGAAGTAGGCGAGGGGATGTCGATGCAGGTCGCTAATGAGGATCCCTACTCGGGTCCGTAACCGAAGATCCCCCAAGATTTTCGAGATCTCCTGATTGGTGAAATGATGTAAGAAAGCCGAGCACAGAACCAGATCACACCCGACCTCCCTCAAGGGAGGTTTCCGGACATCACCTTGAAGGATTGTAATCTCGGGGAAGCGGCGGCTTTGTTGCTGGGCGATTTCGCAGACCAGGGAGTTAAAGTCAACGGCAAGTACCCGAATGGGATATCCTTTTCTTCTGGCCCACCTCACCAAAGCCGCCGCGATATCCGCCGAACCACTGCCAAAATCGACAACTTCGACTGCTTTCTTTCCCTCTTCCCGTTGTGCGATTTCTTGAACGAGAGGTTTCAACGCCCGCAAGATCGCACTCGTTCCCCCAAGCCAGCGATTGACCATACGGAGTTCTTGCAAAGTGACTAGCCACTCGGCATGGCTAAGACGATTAGGATCATCAATGATCTCAGGCTCGGTACTCCGCTTTGAAAAATCGATTCTCACAACTGAATTGCAAATGATATTCTGCCGCTCGGTGGAAAAAAAGTAATAGTAAGTGTTTGGTGCAACCTTTCGTGAATTCGTGCCTTTGTTTTCCTATCTGCAAAAGCACGAAAAAACGAAAGCACAATGTGCCAAAATTTTCGGTATCGTTTGGTATAATCTAGGGGTAGCTAAGTCACGTCAAATCAACCGGTCATGAGAAAAATCCAACCAGATCACCTCGCCAAGGAAAAAGGGAGAGTGAAGAAGTCCATCATCACCGACTCTCGGGGATTCAGCCTTCTTGAGCTCCTTACGGTGGCTGCGATAATAGCTCTTATCGCGGGATTCTTCTATCCTTACCTACTCGTTTCTACCATGACCACCAATGAAAAAACGGCTGTAGCCACGATCCGAACGATCTTTCAAGCACAAATGCAATACGCTGTGCGAAATGGGACATACGGGGCGCTTGAACAACTCGTGAGCCACGAGATGTTGGATGAGTCGCTCCGAAATGGGCTTAAGTCAGGTTATCGGTTCTGGGCGCAGAATATTTCCGATAGCCACTTTGAGCTGATTGCCGTACCTCAGATCGTTGGTAAGACGGGAAGAGCGGGGTTTTTCGTCGATGAAACAAGCGTTATTCGCTACTCAGCGGACGGCTCGTCCCCGGACTCCTCCTCCCCACCCGTAGGGAGCTAAGTACTCTGGTTCCTCGCAAACCCCATCAGCAAACGTCGCCCTACTTACGAAACGAGGCACTAAAGCCAGACTGGAAAGATTTATTGCCATAGTGGGGTCAGGTCTTGACCCCTTTTTACGCCTTTACCATCTGCCCCTTCCGCCACGTGGGGAAGGTGTGGTGCGTTCGTGAGCTCTGTCGACTCGCAGCGATCGGCCTTCGAGAGTCTTTCCATTTAGTACTGAAATAGCCTCCTGCGCATCCTGCCCGTCGTCCAGCTCTATAAAGCCAAAGCCACGAGAACTCCCCGTGTTGACGTCACGTATAATCTTGACATCCTGAATTTCCAACCCACATTCGCGAATAAACATTTCGAGGGCGCTCTCGTTGACATTAAAGTGAAGATTACCGACAAAAAGTTTGCTCATGAAAATGCTCCGTTAAAGATTCCACACTGTTTGTAGCCTAATTGATTGTCGCTCAAAGGGGCGAGCCGATTCAGGCGAACAAATCAATGAAGGCCAATAACAGAATAACATCGTGCCTATCGATAAGCAACCGGGCGTTACATATGGGGAGGTTAGTCAAAAATTAAAGACTCAGCAGGGGCCCACTCTTAAGCTCTGCATGTAGGCGATCACATCGGCCAGTTCCTGTTCGGTGAGTACACAGAACATGCGGAACAGATTCGCAGTCGCGGAGAGTCAACACTCTTTAATCGGTGAGCTATACTGCTTATAGGAAATTTCACAGTCAGTTGGCCATTTGAGTGGAGGAGACCAGCTATGAGAATTGAAAAAGGCAGGATGGTCGCTCTCGGATATGGAAAGTACTTTAGATCGGACAACATCGTGGGAATCGAGTCAATCGAGCAGGACAGAGGTCCGGGAAAGCGCACAAAGGTGTATGTAGAGAATCTCAAGGAACCCATCATCGCATCGCGTTCAGAGGGTGCTATACTGCGCGACCTGATAGAGATGCCCAGGGAGATAACGAAAACCCGGGAGCAGTATCAGTTGCTCGGCGACATACTGGACACCATTTCCGAAATAAATCCTATGTTAAGATCCATCATTCGGGATCAGGGCCACTGGGACATTGATCGATTGGAGGAGAGGATCAAGGAGACTTTAGGAGGAGACGAAGAGAAGTAGAGTTTGTCCCTGTCCTGATCACCCGCAACTTCCACCACATATGTGAAAAAGCGCTGAACGTCCCACTAAATCGG
>JALLON010000012.1 GCA_027717925.1 Acidobacteria bacterium AH-259-G07
TTAAGCAGCGATTTTCCTTGGGCCGACTCCAGTTCCGAATCAGCGTTGGCAATTCCCTCCCGAACGGTCTCAAGTGCCTGCTGCTGCCGTCTGGTGGTCCAATAGACCTGCGCTAGTTTGTAATAGATCAAGCTGTTGCCGGGGTCCCTCGCAAGTAGCTCCTGGTAAAGTTCAATGGCCCGGTCCCAGTTTCGAGTTTGGGCCACCGAGTCGGCGAGGAGCAGGCGTAAGCCGACGTGATCAGGATCTCTGTTCAATCCCATTTCACTTTGGATGACGGCCTTTTCCCAAAAACCAAACCGCAGGTTGAGCCGGGCCAGATGAAAATAGGACCTCCAATCACTGGAATCCAGCTTTTGAGCCCTCTGCAGGTGCTGGTGAGCACGAAAGAAGTCAAGCCTTTGAGCATAAAGTCGTCCCAGGGCAAGATAAGTCTTCGCATGGTCAGGATTGAGTTCTAGGGCCCGATTCCAGAACTGCTCCGCCGCATCCAAGTTGCCCAGCTTAAAGCACACCTCACCCAGGCTTCGATACGCCAAGGGAATCCCGGGATCGATAGAGATGGCTCGCGACAGATAGACAATCGCTTCGCGAGGAGAGTGCTCCATCAAGGTGACTCCCAGATTGTAGTTGGGACGGTACTTGTTAGGAGACTTTTCAGCCGTGTCTCTCCACAGGGCCACCTCATTGCTCCAATCCTTCAGGCGGTCTCTATCAATCACCCCGTAGGTGACCAGCGGCACTGTTGTGGCTAGGCCGACTAACAATCCAGCTAACCGCTGTTGAGTAGCTCCTGAGACTAGACGAGCTTTGAGCATGCGCCAGGACGCCCCTAGTACCAGGCTCAGCAGGCCCGAGAACCCCAGCAGTGAGGCATAAACGCGGTGTTCAAACAGATAGTCCCGGCTGGGGACGAAACTGGAAGTGGGCAACAGGAAGGCGAAGAAGACAAAAACAAAAAAAGTGGCTTTTGGAGATCTTTCTCTAAGCCGAAGCGCCAGCCAGAAAAGAGCAGCCAGTGACATCAGAGCCAGCCACCACGAAGGGTCGAGAAAATCCCGTTGAGCGGCAACGTGATGGTCGAGATTCAACGAGACCGGGAACAAAGTTAGACCGATGTACGACCAAAGTACCCGCACCTGGGTCGCTGCGTAGGCAGCACTCTTCCCGAGATCTCCTCCCAGGGTGACATCCTGTGACGTCAAAACCCAGATGAGAAAACCCAAACCTACCGACAGGGTGATCACCAGATAGGTGGTAAGCCAGCGACCGGGCTTCCACTTTTGACGCAGAAGACCATCCATTGACCACAAAATGAGGGGGAGAACAACTGTGAATTCCTTTGAACATAGCGCCAGAACCAGGAAGACCAGTGTCAGCTTGGGGCGATCCGACAGATAGGCCACCAAAGTCAGAAAGGCAAAGCATGCTGCCAAAAGAGTGGAGCGCTGGTAGATGTATAGGACTGCCTCACTCTGTAAGGGGTGCAGGACAAAAAGCAGCGCCCCAAAGAGAGGAAGAAAAGGGAATCGGGTTTGTACGGTTCTATCCTCCGTTTCGAGAATGTGACTCAACAGTACAAACACCAGGAGGGCATTAAGCGCATGCAGGAAAATATTCACAGCGTGGTAGGGCATTGGGTTTGAGCCGTGAATCTGATATTGAATCAGGAAGGAAAGCCACGCCAGCAAGCGCGGTTTTGGCGGCCAGACGAAAGCCTGCCAGCGAGCCAGCGTCACGTTATCGTCACGCAAAAACAGGGCGTCATCAAACTGGAAGGGGAAATCTTTGGAAGGCCAGTAGACCCATACAACTGCAGACACGACCAGGATCGAGAGGAGGGCGGTTCTTAGGCGCACCACTCGATTTTAGGGTATCGCCCGGCTGAATCGTAGCCCGTATTTATCACACCGCAATCTACTGCGATTCGGTGTGACAAATGCGGGAGCTAAGAGCTAGTTCAGTTAGGAAGGAGTTCGAAACTGGAACTCAAGTGGCCGCCGGCGTAGATCAATTGGGCTTCAACGCGACTCACAGGATGCCCCGCGCGATCAACCGGAAGAACGTGATTAATCCCATCCAATGAGAGAATGCCGCGGGTCACCTCTCCGAGCAGAACCTGGCCGCCGTAAAGTCGATAAATGACGCCAATCACGGTTTGATTCTCGAAGCTGAGATCAAGCGAGGTGCTGACCTCGCCGCTGGAAAGGAGGGAGAAGCTTCCGCTGGCCCCGGCGGGCAAAGCTGTCCCCGGAACCACTGGAAAAGCCGTCAGAGCGTCCTCGTTTTGACGAAGCGTCACAGCTGCCAGTGGCTCATCACTCTGTACAGTGACGACACCTTCCATTTCTTGAACCTGAGCAGCGAGGGCGGGGTCATCAAAAATTTCGCGGATGAATTTGGGTAGATGCTGCCCGGCGGCTAAGGGCAAATCCGTAGTCGCGATCTGAGCGAATGACTTGTCGCGGAGCTGCAAAGTAAGATTGGCGTCGAAGCCACCCGGGGGATTCACCATGGCCAGCCCGGTATCTCTGTTTTGCAGCGAGTCCACGAACAGACTGAAATTGTTGAGGGTCTGAGAGGCCGGAACACCGGCATCGTAAACGATGGCGCCTGTGTTCGGATCGGATCGGGTGAAAACGGCTGTACCTCCAACGCCGCTTCCAGTGCTCGTGACCCTGGCGTAACCCACCTGCAGGGCACCCGTCCCCGGAGTCTGGGCTGAGAAGGCCTGACCTGGACCGAGGGGGATAGTAAAAATAGAATTGGTGCCCAGCGGGGGCAGGTTGAGCTGCATGGGCTGTCCCTGAGAATCGAAGAACTCGACCGTAAGCTGGCTATCTGCACCAGTATTCACGAAAATAAGCGTGGTTTGAAACTTGATATTGGCGACCGTTCCATCCCCAACCTGGGCAAAGAAGAAGACCGTCTGAGCCAGGCTGGAGGCGGTCAAAAGGGAAAATAATAGAGGTGCTAGAAAGATGATCCTCATCTCTTATAAATTAGTCCAACCCGACCCAAATGGCAATATGAAAGAACTGATTGTTGAACTCGGAACATTCGTCGGATATGCCAACAGAGCCACGACCATAAGGGAGCGGCAAAGCAAACTGCTCAGCTTGCTGCCGCTCCTTGACGAGGGTGTCGCAAAAGTCCTGTAGGGGCGAGCCGGTGGCTCGCCCGAGCTGTTCATCCTGCGCCAAATCTCGGGTTCGGGCGGACCACCGGCCCGCCCCTACGTGCCGAAACCGAAATAAACAGGCTTTTGTGACCACCGTCTGTCGGTCGCCGCTGTGTTAGAACGGACCAACGGTTTGGAGTTAAGTTATTCTGGGCTGATCTTGAGTGATCGCAGGAATTTCTGGTCCTGGGTGGTCAGCTCAAGATGCACTGTAGGCAGCTGTTTTGGGGTGGAGGATGATTTCTCTCTGCGGTTGAATCCAATCGTTGCTTCAATGATTAGAAAGATCTCGTAACCGACATCCCGAATATCCTGAATGGCTGCATTAATCTGGGGGGACTCGGTGAGAGCCTGATTAATAGCCGTCTCTAACTTTTTGCGATACTCTTTAAGTTCCTCATCCTCCATTTGAACCTGATCCTTTTCTTCTGCTAATATCCGAAACCACTCTCAAAATTATAATATCAAACTCCAACCCGATATAAAATGAAAATCGGCTACCACAGGCAAGGCTCCAACGCGAAACAAAGAAAGTCCCGACGGAAGATTTTTTACCGTCCTGAGGACGCAGACTTCTTGGATTATCACAAGGATCTCGGCGATCCAGGCCAGTACCCTTTCACACGGGGAATCTATCCGGAAATGCATCGTACCCGCCTGTGGACCATGCGGCAGTACGCGGGCTACGCCGGCGCGGAAGAGTCCAATCGACGTTATCGCTATCTTCTCTCCCAGGGCACAACAGGATTGTCCGTTGCTTTTGACCTTCCGACCCAAATCGGACTTGATTCGGATCACCCACTCGCTGCGGGAGAAGTCGGGAAAGCAGGTGTTGCCATTGACAGTCTTGAGGATATGGAGCGGCTGTTTGACGGGATCCCTCTTGGTGAAGTGTCGACTTCCATGACCATTAATGCCACTGCCTCTATATTGTTGGCACTGTATCTGGTGGTCTCGAAAAAGCAGGGTGTAAGCTGGAAAGAGCTCCGAGGCACCATCCAGAACGACACCCTGAAAGAGTATATTGCCCGTGGAACCTATATTTATCCTCCAGAGGCCTCACTGCGCATGATCACTGACATTTTCTCTTTTTGTCACCGAGAAGTGCCGCGCTGGAACACCATTTCGATTAGCGGTTACCACATCCGGGAGGCCGGATCCACCGCTGCTCAAGAACTCGCTTTCACGCTTGCCAATGGGGAGACGTATGTCAAAGCTGCGCTTGACGCGGGTCTGGATATCGATGATTTCGCTCCCCGACTCTCGTTTTTCTTTAATGCCCACAATAACATTTTTGAGGAAGTCGCCAAGTTTAGGGCGGCGCGGCGTCTTTGGGCCCGCCTGATGCGAGAAGGACTGGGAGCCTGCAGGCAAAAGTCCTGGATGCTGCGCTTTCACGCTCAGACAGGGGGTAGCACGCTCACTGCCAAACAAGCTGACAACAATGTTGTGCGGGTGACGCTTCAAGCTTTGGCTGCGGTCTTGGGAGGGGCCCAGTCGTTGCACACCAATGCGAAGGACGAAGCTCTGGCTCTACCCACAGAACAGGCAGCCCGTCTGGCCTTGCGGACTCAACAAATCTTGGCGTATGAGAGTGGACTTTCAGAAGTAGCCGATCCTTTGGGGGGAAGTTGGTATGTGGAAAAGCTGACGAGGGAGCTGGAACAGGAAGCGGAAGCCTATTTGGAAAAGATCCGATCTCTGGGAGGAATGCTGCAAGCCATCGAGTCCGGGTATGTGCAAAAAGAAATACAGGAGGCTGCCTATCAACAACAGAAACGTCTTGAAGCGGGTGAACAGGTGGTGGTCGGAGTGAACCGTTTCCGGAGCCAGGAAGGTCCTCCCATAGAGATCCTCCGCATTGATCCGAAAGTGGAGAAACAACAGGCCGAGAGACTCAAAAAGCTGAGGAAAAGCCGTGACTCGAGTCAAATCCAGCCAGCTTTGGACAGAGTGCGACAGGCTGCGCAAGGACCGGAAAACCTCATGCCGGCCATTGTTTCCGCCGTCCAGAGCCACGCTACGGTAGGGGAAATCGCTGACGCGATGAGGGATGTCTTCGGTGAATATAAGGAAACCGTTGTCATTTAAAACCGCGCAAACAGAGCCGCGACTGTCAGGGAGCGGTGGTGAGTTTTTGTTGCAAGTGCGGCATCTACGCACGATTTTCCAGACAGAGCAGGGAAGTCTTCCTGCCGTTGATGATGTCAGTTTCAACGTGCGACGCGGAGAAACCCTGGGAGTGGTGGGAGAATCTGGATGTGGAAAATCCGTCACGGGACTTTCAATTCTTCGCCTGGTCGGCCCGCCGGGGAAAATTGTCCAGGGGGAGGTTCTTTTTCAAGAAACGAACCTACGGGAACTCTCCCGCTCGGAGATGCGAAAGGTGCGTGGGCGTCAAATCGCCATGATTTTCCAGGAACCCATGTCGGCACTGGATCCGCTGATGAAAATTGGGGTCCAGATGATCGAAGGGATGCAAGAACACCTTGGGTATGTGCGTAAATCCGCATGGAAGCAAGGAGTCGAGCTATTGCAGAGAATGGGTCTCCCGCAAGCTGCTGCCTGCATGAATGCTTATCCGCATCAACTCTCGGGTGGGATGTGCCAACGCGTTTTGATCGCTATGGCTTTGGCCTGCCAGCCTCAGTTGCTAATTGCCGACGAGCCGGCAACAGCGCTGGATGTGAGGACCCAGGCCCGGATCCTGGACCTCCTGCGTGAGCTCAAAAGTGAACAGAGCCTGACTATGCTGATGATCTCTCACGATTTTGGAGTCATTGCCGATGTTGCCGACTGGGTTGCTGTGATGTACGCCGGCCAAGTTGTGGAGTATGGGCCGGCGGAACAGATTTTTTACCGCCCCAGTCATCCCTACACTCAAAGACTCTTGGCTTCTGTAGCCGGCATTTACTCCCATGTGAAACAAGAGTATTTGCCGGTGGTCGAAGGTACGGTCCCCGACATGGGAGAGTTGCCCTCCGGTTGTCGGTTTCATCCCCGCTGCCCGGAGGCGGAAGCCGATTGCCGTAAAATTCACCCCGAGTTGTTTCAGATCGGGGAAGAAGGTGCTTCGCATTGGGTTCGGTGCCTTAAACGAGAGAATGTAAGGGTAAAACCACATGCGGAGTAATCCTTCGGGCTATGAGGTGGAGTAGCCGAGAGCTAATGCTGGAGATCAAAAAACTATACAAGCACTTTGTTTTATCGAGAACTGGACAGCGTGGCCTGGGTCCGATTGCAGAAAATAGGGAGATGATTCGGGCTGTTGATGGAGTCTCCTTCACCATCGATCAGGGAGAGAGTTTCGCACTGGTGGGAGAATCGGGATGCGGCAAAACCACCCTGGCACGGTGCGTCCTAAGGCTGCTTGAGCCGACTGCAGGTCAAATTTTTTTTATGGGTAAGGATTTCTTAGCCCTCTCGGGTGCGGAGCTGCGTCGACAAAGAAAGAGAATTCAAGCCGTGTTTCAGGATCCCTACGGGTCGCTGAATCCGCGTATGAGCATCGGGAAGATTGTCGAGGAGCCTCTGGTTATTCACCATCTCGGAACCCACCGTGAACGAAAAGAGCAGGTTGGTGAACTCCTGCACATGGTGGGATTGGATGACAAACAACTCAATCGCTATCCTGAAGAGCTTTCCGGAGGCCAAAGACAACGCGTTGCTCTCGCGCGAGCGCTGGTCACTCGCCCTGACCTTCTTGTGGCGGATGAGCCCGTATCTTCGTTGGACATCTCCATTCAAGCCCAGATCGTCAACCTTCTACAGACACTGGAACGAGAGTTTCAATTGACTCTTCTGTTCATTTCTCATGGACTTCCGATTGTTCGCCACTTGTGTGATCGGGTGGCTGTCATGTGCCAGGGGAGGATTGTGGAGCTTACAAAGACCCGTGAGATTTTCGAAAACCCGCTGCATCCCTATACACGCGAGCTTCTGGAAGGGGTGCCTGAGCCCGATCCCAGAATTCAACGGCGGGAAGCGGGCCAAAGAAAGCAACGACCTCCGAGGGCTGGATCACAGTCCCTGGGAGAACTGGAAGAAGTGGCCAAAGATCACTGGGTGGCGGGGGGGATAAGGGGGCCGTGGGGTTTTAATTTAAATTTTTGAGCCAAAAATTTAAATTTTAAAGACACGGCCCCTTATTGGGAATTCACGCTCTGACCCCTACCAGTTCGTCTTCTTGGACGCGACCGTCGAAGAGATGAATGATACGATGAGCGTGCTGAGCAAGGTCAGGTTCGTGTGTTACCAATAAAATGGTGTTTCCTTGCTGATGGAGTTTGTCGAGAACTGCCAGAATCTCCAGCCCCGTGCGCGAATCCAGATTCCCGGTCGGCTCGTCGGCTAGAATGATGGAAGGGTCATTGACCAGAGCGCGGGCAATTGCAACCCGCTGGCGTTGGCCACCCGAGAGTTCGTTGGGACGATGGGTGAGGCGGTCTCCCAATTCCACCCGTTCCAATGCCTGACGAGCCTGCTCTCTTCGCTGTGTGGCGGGCATGCCGGAATAGATTAGAGGAAGCTCCACATTCTGGAGAGCAGTGGCGCGGGCCAACAGATTAAAAGTTTGAAATACAAAGCCAATTTCCTGGTTGCGGATATAGGCGAGCTCATCATCGGGCATCTCACTGACGAGCTTCCCGTTTAAAAAGTATTGGCCCTGAGTTGGGGTGTCCAGGCAGCCGATTAGATTCATTAAGGTGGACTTACCAGATCCGGAAGGGCCCATGATCGCCACATATTCATTTCTCTGGATCTGCAAGCTCACATCATGCAGTGCATGAATTTCCTCGGATCCCATTTCGTAGGTTTTCCAAAGATCAATGGTGCGAATCAGTGGTTCTGACATGGCGTTGACCTGATTCTACTAACGTAAAGCCGTGTTGAAAAGTTTCAACAACCTTTGCTTAATACTTGAGCAGATTGCATTAATCCGCATTTCTCACACCAGGTCGTCACGAAGCGGCGAAAGCGCCGCCCCTACGGTACGTTGAGGAGGCCGAGGGAGCGCAACGCAGTCAGGGCGGATGATTTCTTCGCTGCAGTAGAGAATTTATCAATAATCCGGGTTAACATAACACTTTGACGTTCGCCAAACCAAAATGCTGACCTTTGAGGATGCACTTGAAAAACTGCTGGCCTGTGTCCCGGAAGCGAGAGTCGTTCGTGTACCCTTAAAGGAAGCTTGGGGTCGGGTCCTGGTCAGCTCTATTGCAGCCGACCTAGATTTGCCTCCCTTTGATAAATCCTTTGTCGACGGGTATGCCCTACGCAGCAAAGACGTTGAGGTAGCTCCGCTTAAGCTCCAGATCATCGGAACGGTGGCGGCAGGAAGTCAAAGCCAGCCCAGCGTCACTGCGGGCCAGGCGGTCCAGATCATGACCGGAGCTGCTGTGCCTCCGGGGACCGACGCGGTGCAGATGGTCGAGAAAACGCGCCGAGTCGCTTCAGAGGTCGTGGAAATCCTCGAGCCGATAGAAAAGGGAAAAAACATGGGGCCAAAAGGGAGCGAGGTGGGCAAAGGAACGGTTGTTTTGGCGCCTGGCACGGTAGTGGGGCCCACGCAGATGGGCGTCCTGGCCACCTTTGGCTACAAAGACGTCGAGGTTTACGCTGCACCAACCGTGGCCGTAATGTCTACCGGGGATGAGATTGTCGACGTCGGAGAAAGACCGAAGTTCGGACAAATTCGCAACTCCAATGCCTATATCTTGTGGGCACAGTGCCATAATCTGGGAGTGGAGGTCACAGTTTTCCCTACAATCCCGGATGATCCGGAGCGAACTCGGCAGGCAATCGCTCAAGGTTTGGAGTATGATCTAGTCCTTTTCAGCGGCGGCGTTTCCATGGGTGAATACGACTATGTTCACCAAGTGCTGGCGCAGGAGGGCGTAGACGTCTTCTTCCACAAAACAGCGATCAAGCCGGGTAAGCCCATCCTGGTCGGCCGAAAAGACAAACACATGCTATTTGGCCTGCCCGGCAATCCAGTGTCAGCCTTTGTGACCTTCGAACTCTTTGTTCGGCCTGCGATTCGTCGATGGATGGGTTTCCGCGCCCCCTCTCTACGCAGGGTTTCGGGTGAGCTGGGGGCTAAGGTGAGACACAAGCCGGGGAGGAAGCTTTTCAAACCGGCGCGAACATTCTGGGCACAAGACAGGTTTAAGGTGGAGCCGATTGAAACCAAAGGCTCCTCCGATCTGGTCGCCTTCTCCCCGGCCAACTCGCTGCTGATCGTCGAGGCGGACCGCACGCACCTAGATGCCGGCCAACGGGTGGAGGTGGTTCTACTAGATCGTTATTTTGACACCTAGCGGGAGGAATATGAAACTCACTCATGTGAATGAGCAAGGGCAGGCTCAAATGGTAGACATTAGCCAGAAGCAAACGGTGCGGCGGACAGCCATCGCCGAAGGTAGACTTTTCGTGTCAGAGCAAACCCGCAAGCTGATTCTCGAGTCGGGTCTGCCCAAAGGGAATCCATTCGAGGTTGCAAGGTTAGCCGGAATTCAGGCGGCGAAACAAACGGCTCAACTTGTTCCTCTTTGTCACGACCTGAATCTTGATTTTGCCGATGTCCAGATCCAGCTACAAGAAGATGGATTTCTCATTCGTAGTCGCGTCAGTTGCCGGTGGGCTACGGGAGTGGAAATGGAAGCCCTGACCGGTGTGACTGTGGCCGCCCTAACGCTCTATGACATGTGCAAGGCGGTCGATAAGGAAATGGTGATTGGTGAGGTCCGTTTGGTGGAGAAAACAAAAAGCGGGTAGGGCTATTATTTAGCGAATATCAAATTCATCAGCCATTAAGGCCAGGACATGGTTGTCTAAGAGCGCTGCAGACGATGGAAGTGGGAAGAGATCTCGTAAGGTGCGCCGTTTAAGATAGCGCACCATCCTTACCTTCTTTTCCTTAGGAAGCCCCGCCTCTGTTTGTGCCATCTCTAGTGCTTCGACTACTCCCCCGAACTGATCCAACAACTTGTTACTTAAGGCTTGTGAACCGGTCCAGACACGGCCTTCGGCTACTTTACGAATCTCCGCGAGGGACTTTTTTCGGCTCTCGGCTACTTTCTTGAGAAACAGCTCTTCGTAGAATTCCCGCATTTGATCTTGGACAATCTCCGCTTCCTCCTCAGAAAAAGCACGAGTGGCAGACAAATAACCGGCTCGTTTTCCCTTATCTAGCCAGTCCACCGTTACTCCGACCTTGGAAAGGAGTCCGTGGAGGTTGAATTTTCCGTGAATCACCCCGATCGAGCCTGTTAGAGTTGCCGGCATTCCCAAGATACAGCGTGCCGCTGTAGCCAAGTAGTATCCGCCGCTGGCCGCGACATCTCCAAAAGACACGATCACGGGCTTTTCTTGGTCGGTTATCCGGATCTCCCGCCAGATTAAATCGGAGGCGAGCGCTGAACCGCCGGGACTGTTGACCCGAATCACCACAGCTTTTACGCGTTTGCGCTTGCGAGCGTCGCGCAAAAAGCGAATTAAGGTCTCCGATCCGACAATGGGACGCTTGCCTCCCCTGCGGCGAGACTCACCTGTAGTAAGGATCCCTTCTGCCACCACATAGCCGATTTGTGGGCGGTAAATAGTGAACAATCGCTTAAGGAATCCTTCTCTGACGCGCAACCTCGAAGCTGGGAGCTCGGAGACCTTTGGTGGCTGCTCGTGAAGAAGATTCTCAAGCTCATCCTGGTAACGAATACCGTCAATCAAACCGTTCTCAAGAGCCTGACGAGCCGTGTAGGGTCCTCGGTCAATCCACGCCTGAACCTGCTGTATGTCAACAGAGCGGCGGGCCGCAACCTTGGTTGCGAGTTGTTGTTGAAGATCGGTCAAAATCGAGTCCAGCATAGAGCGGTTGGGCCCTGACATGTTCTCTCGCGTGAAGATCTCAGCTGCCGACTTGTATTCTCCTAAACTGAAGAGCTGTGGTTCGACACCTAAGTACTCAAGGAGGTTCTTGAGAAAGAAGACTTCAGCTCTTAGACCGACCAGATCCAAGGTTGCCGACGGCGGGACATACACCTGTTGGGCACCACTGGCGAGGTAGTAGCTTTTGTTGTCAGCCTGCTCCAGGTAGGCCAGTGTCCGCTTGCCGGCTGCGTGAAATCGATCAAGCTCCTGATGAATCTCCTGGATTTCCCCCCATCCGATGGCAACATTCTTTAAGACCAGCAGCACAGCCTGCACACTTTTATGCAGGCGCGCAGTCTCAATGAGCTTTAGAAGCCAAGGGAAGCCAATTTGTTGTCGGTAGGCAAAGAAAGGCAGTTCGGGACGATCTTCGACAATTTCACCTTGCAGTGTAATCTTAACGTAGTGCTGTTTTCGAGCCATACTCGACCACTCCAAAGCCGCGACCGAAGGGGAAGCGTCCTCAGCTATTCCGTTATTTGGAGTTTCCGGGCCACCCGCTCCACTTCGGACCAGACACGTAGCAGGTTACCGGAACAGATCTTTCGGATGTCCTCTTCCGAGTAACCTCGCTTCAAAAGCTCATAGATTAAATTGGGATAGTCGGATACATCCTTGAGCCCGTGTGGCAAAGAATCTCCGAGACCATCAAAATCGGAGCCAAAGCCGACATGGTCCACACCAATGAGTTGAACGACGTGATCTATATTTGCCACCACGTCGGAGATGTCGGCATATTCAATAAAGTTCTCTTTCCGGGACTTTTTCATGTATTGCCTGGCTTCCTCATCCGCTTCCTTCAGGCTGTGGGCCCGCAGATACTCATTGATATGTTTCCGTCCCTCGTCCCGTTTCTTCCGGTATGTATCATTCACGAAGGAAGAGCCAAAGTTGATTTGAATCACGCCGCCGTTTTCTTTTAAGCGCACAAGCATCTCATCACTAATATTGCGCTCCCAAGCTGGAGTGAAGTAACGACAAGAAGAGTGAGAGGCGATTACAGGGGCTTTGCTAAGTTCCAGAACCTGGAAGAAAGTTTGGTCTGAAACGTGAGAAACGTCAATCATCATTCCGAGACGGTTCATTTCCGCAACAACTTCCCTGCCAAAGGGACTCAGCCCATTCCATTTGCGCTTCGGATCGTACGAAGAATCACAAATAAGGTTGTTTTTCGAATGTGTCAGCGTAATGTAGCGGGTTCCCCGATTGTAGAAATACTCCAGATTTTCAATGTGTCCTTCGATAGCAGCGCCATTTTCCATCCCCATGGGAAGAGAAATTTTCCCTTCTGCAAACTGCCGGCGAACTTGTGCCACGGATCTTACCAGGGCAAATTTATCCGGCCACTGACTGGCAAATCCTTCCACTAGATCGATCAGTTCACCGGCCAGCTTCTTGGCACCGCCTTCCTGATATCCAGCAGGTATATAGATGGACATAAAAGCCACGTTCAGTCCGCCAATTCTTGCCCTGGGATAATCGAAGTCTCCCCCTTGCGTTCTCACCGAGATATCTTCCATTTTCTTTGTAAGGCGATCAGGAACGTCAATGTGCGTATCGATGATGATAAGTTCCTGGGCTAATTGTGCTGCTTTGCCTTTGAGCTGTTCATCGCTCAGTGTGGGTCTTTCTTTGGTCGTGACCTGTCGGCAGGTGAGGCCCCCAAGAATAAAAACAGGTATCAAGAGTGTGGATATGAGTGATTTCATTGCCTTTTTTCCCATCCCTGATGGTACCCGAAACCCGAAATGAGGCATAGGCGAAAGGGTAGGGGCGAGCCGGCGTCTCGCCCGAGCCGGACCCGCTCCGAGAACAGTTCGGGCGAGACGCGGGCTCGCCCCTACCTCCTTTCGCCCCTTGCGGCCTACAACCGACCTAAAATCAAGTTGTTAGTAACCCAGACACTTGCGGTTCCGAGGACCGCCCCACATAGAATGTCGCTCCTTGCAAGGGGGGGCAGAGCGTGAATTCCCAATTTTTGGGTCTTGAATTACTTAAGTTTGAGTCCTGATCCAAAATTGGAAATTCACGCTCTGAGCCCCCACCCTGTCCTAGAGGTGCTATATTAGAGGGGTCTGACCCTGAAATTGCAAATTGTATTTCCAGGGTCAGACCCCTGTAGTCGGAACGAGGTCAGAGATGCTCACACATGGTTTGCTCATTGTCAGTCTTCTATTTGGTCAGCAGCAGGATGCTCCACAGAAACAACAGGAGGAAGGTTTTCGAATTGGGGTTGCTGTCGATCAGGTTTTCCTTTCTGTAAATGCTCGTTCCATTGAAGGCGGCTTCGTGCAGGATCTGACGAAGGAAGAGTTTCGAGTGTCTGAAGATGGGGTCAAACAAGGCATCGTCAATTTTTACAGTGCAGGAGTCCCAGTGCACGTCATTCTGCTGATTGATATTAGCGGAAGTACCCGTGAGGCTCAGGGCCACATACGGCGTGCCGCTCTGGGATTCGCAAAAAGCCTAGGGCCAGAGGACAGAGTCACCATCGTCACTTTTAATGATGCACCTCGCCTTATCCTGGACTGGACGAATGATATTGAAAGGATCGAATTGGCATTGGGAAGTATCTACGCTAAGGGCTACACGGTTTTGAACGATGCCCTGTATGTTGTCTTCGACGATCTTCTGAAAGAAGTTCAAGGGAAGAAGGCGGTTATTGTTTTAACCGATGGAATCGACAACAACAGCATGGTTGGGCAAGATGAAGTTGTCAACCTTGCCACTCGCTCTGAGACTATGGTTTACGTTGTTTCCAAGTTGGCGGAGTACTGGGCAGGTGCCATTGCTGCCAGAATGGAATATCGGGCGAGTGCGCAGTTGATTCCCAAACAGCTGACTGACGAATTCATTATTGGTGCTAAGAGATTTCTGACGCGGCTGGCCCAGCGGACCGGAGGGAAGGTATTGGATAGCAAGGCCTTTAACAGTCTCACTGACGTATATCAGCAGGTAGCCGAAGAGTTAAAGAATCAATATTACATTTCTTATATCCCGTCCAATATCATGAAGGATGGGAAATGGCGTAATGTCGAGGTGCGCGTCAACCTGCCTGGCGTGGTGGTAAGTACGCGGCCCGGTTATTATGCTCCCCTTGAGCCGGGTGGGAATTAGCTTCCCCCCTTCTTTTCCCGTGAATAATTCCCGCCGCTCTTAGAGGCTTGACAAAATGAGTACTGCATTAGTACTCTTTTACCATGAAATGGTACTGGATCAGTCCTATATCAGCGGAAGCATAGAAGGATAAACCCATGATTAGGATGAGTAAGGAGACCGACTATGGGATTATCCTCCTGGCGCATTTCGCGGGTGATCAGGAAAGGCTGACGCACAGCGCGCGGGCGCTGGCCGCGGAAACATACTTGCCGCTGCCAATGGTGAGTAAGATTCTGAAGATTTTGGCGCGAGAGGGTTTTTTGGTTTCACATCGAGGAGTCAAAGGTGGTTATAGCTTGGCTCGACGTCCGGAGAGAGTCCCAATAGCTGAGATCATTACTGCCATGGAAGGACCTGTCGCTATGACAGAGTGTGTTGAGGCTCCCGGGGAGTGCAGGCACGAGCCAGTTTGTCAGCTGAGATCAAAGTGGCAAAAGATCAATGAGGTGGTGCTGCTGGCGCTGGGTAGTATCACGCTTTCAGACCTGATCGGGCCACTCCCTGATCAACTTGCGCCATTCGGAGGCAAACCGGAAAACTTGGTGAGGCTCCAATAAAAGGTAGGTTGCTCCAGGGTTCACAATTTTTGCGAAGAGGGAGAAGAAATTATGCCAACTGAAACGAAGCAAATTCAGGATCTTGCAAGCCAGGAATATAAGTATGGATTTTATACAGACATTGAAGCCGACTCGATACCTGCAGGCCTAAATGAGGATGTTGTTGCTTTAATCTCAGCCAAGAAAAATGAGCCGGAGTTCATGTTGGAATGGCGCTTGAAGGCTTACAGGCACTGGCTGACGATGAAAGAGCCAAAGTGGCCCAACGTTCACTATCCACCGATCGATTACCAGGGCATTGTCTACTATTCGGCCCCCAAGAAAAAGGACAGCCCGAAGAGCTTGGATGAAGTAGATCCGGAGCTACTAGAAACGTATAGAAAACTTGGAATTCCCTTGGGAGAGCAAGAGCTCTTGGCGGGAGTTGCCGTAGATGCAGTTTTTGACAGTGTCTCGGTGGCAACCACCTTTAAGGAAAAACTGGCCGAATTGGGGATTATCTTTTGCTCCTTTTCTGAAGCAGTCGGGGACCATCCCGAGCTGGTGAAGCAATATTTAGGGTCAGTCGTTCCTTACACCGACAATTTCTTTGCATCCTTGAACTCGGCGGTATTCAGTGACGGTTCCTTCTGCTACATCCCTGAAGGTGTACGCTGTCCCATGGAATTGTCAACCTACTTCCGGATTAACGCCAAGAACACCGGTCAGTTTGAGCGGACCCTGATCATAGCCGAGAAGGGAAGCTATGTGAGTTATTTGGAAGGGTGTACGGCTCCCATGCGGGATGAAAATCAGCTTCATGCTGCTGTGGTGGAATTGATCGCTCATGATGATGCTCAAATCAAGTATTCAACCATTCAGAATTGGTACCCGGGCGATGACGAGGGCAAGGGTGGCATCTATAACTTCGTGACCAAACGCGGAAAGTGCCTGGGACGCAATTCCAAGATCTCATGGACCCAGGTGGAAACAGGCTCAGCGATTACTTGGAAGTATCCTAGCTGTATCCTGCTGGGTGACAATTCAATCGGCGAGTTTTACTCGGTTGCTTTGACTAAGAAAAGGCAGCAGGCCGATACCGGAACCAAGATGATCCATATTGGAAAAAACACCCGCAGTACTGTGATCTCCAAAGGGATTTCTGCCGGTCACGGCCAAAACACCTATCGCGGATTGATCAAGATTAGCAAGAGCGCAACGGGTGCCCGCAATTATACGCAGTGCGATTCCATGCTCATTGGTGACCAATGCGGGGCACACACTTTCCCCTATATCGAGATCAAAAACAGCACCGCGCAGATGGAACACGAAGCTTCCACCTCGAAAATCGGGGAAGATCAAATGTTCTATTGCCAGTCTCGTGGTCTTTCAGCTGAGGATGCGGTCTCAATGATCGTCAACGGCTTTTGTAAGAAAGTCTTTAAAGAGTTACCCATGGAGTTTGCAGTAGAAGCTGACAGACTACTGAGCGTGAATCTTGAAGGAAGTGTCGGTTAAATCGGAAGATCGCGCAGAAAGCATAGGGATGAGGAGACGGTAAGAACAGATGCTGGAAATTAAGGATTTGCATGTGAAGGCTGGTGACAAGGAGATCCTGCATGGAATCAATCTTAAAGTGAAGGCAGGCGAGGTCCATTCAATTATGGGGCCGAATGGTTCTGGGAAGAGTACCTTGGCTCAAGTTCTGGCCGGGCGTGAATCTTATGAGGTTACGGCGGGCCAGATAACCTACGAAGGGAAAGATCTCCTACAGATCGCCCCTGAAGATCGGGCCCGCCTGGGAATCTTTATGGCTTTTCAGTATCCAGTAGAGATTCCAGGTGTGAGCAACACCTATTTTTTGAAAGCAGCCCTGAATGCCATCCGCAAAGAGCGTGGTGAGGAAGAGGTGGACGCCCTGGATTTTTTGAACCTGGTGAAGGAGAAAATGGAGCTTCTGAAAATCGATGAAAAGCTGATTAGTCGACCTGTGAATGAGGGCTTTTCAGGGGGTGAGAAGAAACGTAACGAGATCTTCCAACTGGCCGTATTGGAACCGAAACTGGCCATTTTAGATGAAACGGATTCGGGTTTGGATATTGACGCGCTAAAGGTCGTCGCCCACGGGGTGAATTCTTTGCGCAGCAAAGATCGGGCGTTTATTGTGGTTACCCACTATCAGCGCATCTTAAACTATATCATCCCTGATTATGTGCACGTCCTTTATGATGGTCGAGTTGTGAAGTCAGGGGGTAAGCAGCTAGCCATTGAACTTGAAAAAAAGGGCTATTCCTGGTTGGGAGAAGAGACTGTGAGTGCTCAATTGGTCAATTAGCGATGGAAAAGGCGAATCGATGATTGAAGCGGTTCAAAAAGAAACGGATATTTACCTCTCTAATTTTGCACAGCTGGAACGGGAATTAGCTGATGAAGAGCCGGCTTGGCTTCGGCGAGTTCGCAAGGCCGCTATCCTTCGCTATTTTGAGCTGGGATTCCCCACTCGCAAGCAAGAAGAATGGAAATATACCGAGGTACGTCCGATCGCAAGGATCCCTTTTAAGCCGGCCCAGTATGAGCTGGATGGTTTGACAGCCGACAAGTTGAACCAGTTGACTTTCGGCAACTTACAATGTCCGCGGCTTGTTTTTGTCAACGGCCACTACTCGGCGGAGTTGTCTTCACTTGAGGGGTTGCCGGATCCAGTTGAGGTGCATAGTCTGGCCCAGGTTTTGAAGGAGGACCCAGACTCAATAGAACCTTACCTAACCCGGTATGCTGACTACGAGAATCATCCTTTTATAGCCCTCAATACAGCCTTCATTCAGGACGGAGCATTTGTCTATATTCCCAAGGGACAAGTACTTAAGGAGCCGATTCATTTACTGTACTTTTCAACGGCACCCGAGGAAGCAGCCGTGGCCTATCCACGGAATTTGATCGTCCTGGAGGGTAACAATCAGGCGGTTATTCTCGAAAGCTATGTCGGATTGGGGGAAAGGAAGTATTTCACGAACTTGGTGACGGAGATTGTGGCCGGTGAGAATGCGATTGCGGATCACTACAAGTTACAGCAAGAGAGCCGGGAGGCGTTCCACATTGCTACTTTACAGGTGCACCAGGATCGCAGCAGCAGTGTGAGGACGTTTAATGTGACACTGGGCGGAGCGCTTACCAGAAATGAAGTCAACGTGGTCCTGGATGGAGAAGGTGCCGACTGTGCTCTTGACGGGCTCTATTTAATCTCGGGTCGGCAGCACGTGGACAACCACACCCGACTGGAGCACGCCAAGCCGCACTGCGATAGTCGCGAGATTTACAAAGGGATTCTGGACGAGAAAGCAACCGCGGTGTTCCATGGTCGAATCGTGGTTCAGCCAGGTGCGCAAAAGACAGACTCTAAACAAACCAACAACAACCTTCTGCTTTCCGACGAAGCACTGATCAATACCAAGCCGCAGTTGGAGATTTATGCAAACGACGTAAAGTGCACTCATGGAGCGACAATTGGTCAACTCGACCAGGATGCGCTTTTTTACTTGTGCTCTCGTGGTATCGACAAAGCAACAGCCCGCAGTCTTTTGATTTACGCTTTTGCCAGTGAGGTCGTGAACCGGATCAAAGTGGAATCCGTGCGTGTCGAGCTTGACAAGTATTTATTCTCGTGGCTGCCGAAAGGGCATCTCGTCAAGGAGGCAGTGTGATAGTGAGAACAGGCCAACAGATTATTGCATCCGGCCGCTATCAGACATTGAATCCCTGGCTCGAGGTCGAGAAGATCCGCGAAGACTTCCCAATCTTCAAAGAGAAGATCTATGGCAAGCCTCTCGTCTATTTGGACAA
The DNA here is from genome assembly GCA_027717925.1 of Acidobacteria bacterium AH-259-G07. GTDB lineage: Bacteria > Acidobacteriota > UBA6911 > RPQK01 > JADFOI01 > JALLOL01. The sequence goes on from JALLON010000012.1 coordinate 18,646, forward strand.
CGCCGCGACCACTCAGAAGCCCCAGAGCGTCATTGATGCGACCATCCACTTCTATTCGAGGGATAATTCGAATATTCATCGCGGCGTACATCTTTTGAGTCAACGAGCCACCGAGGCCTACGAGCATGCGCGCGTCAAGGTCCAGCGCTTTCTCAATGCAGCCGAATCGCGCGAAATCATCTTTGTCCGTAGTGTGACGGAAGCTATCAACCTGGTTGCGCAAACCTATGGCAGAAAACACGTTGAGGCTGGAGATGAAGTGCTTATCTCGGCCATGGAACACCATTCCAACATTGTTCCTTGGCAAATGCTTTGCGAGGAAAAGGGTGCTGCCTTGCGCGTCATCCCCATCAATGACGATGGCGAATTGCTGCTTGAAGAATATGAGAAGCTCCTGAATTCCCAAACTCGTCTGGTAGCAGTGGTCCATCTCTCTAATGCCCTGGGGACCATTAATCCAGTTAAGGAGATCATTGAAATGGCTCACCAGTGGAAGGTGCCGGTGCTTGTTGACGGAGCTCAAGCTGCGGCTCATTTAGAGGTGGATGTTCAGGATCTTGATTGCGATTTTTATGCCTTCTCTGGGCACAAGCTGTACGGGCCGACCGGGGTTGGGATTCTTTATGGAAAGGCTGATTTACTGGACTCGCTGCCTCCCTATCAGGGTGGTGGCGATATGATCAGATCCGTTACCTTTGAGAAAACTATTTACAATGTCCTTCCCTATAAGTTCGAAGCGGGAACGCCCAACGTTGCCGGTGGTATCGGACTCGGGGTGGCCATTGACTACGTGAATGAGATCGGTTTAAGCAACATTGCTGCTTATGAAAATGAGCTTCTCTCCTATGCCACGGAGCAGCTCTGTGGGATTCCCCGTTTGCGGTTCATTGGAACAGCCCATCAGAAAGCCAGTGTGCTTTCTTTTGTGATCGAAGGTGTGCATGCTCATGATGTCGGCACCATTCTGGATCAGGAAGGGATCGCGGTTCGCACCGGTCACCACTGTGCGCAGCCCGTCATGGCTCGCTTTCAGGTTCCGGCGACAGCACGAGCCTCGGTAGCCTTTTACAATACGAGAGATGAAATTGATGTCTTGGTGAAAGCGATCCACAAGGTGATAGAGGTGTTCAAGTAATGTCCTATCTGGATGACCTTTATCAGGAAATCATCCTCGATCACAGCAAGAAACCTCGAAATTTCAAGGAGCTCTCAGACGCAAATCACAAAGCAGACGGTTACAATCCCTTGTGTGGTGATAAGGTGAGTGTTTATCTCAAGCTGGAGGACGGGTTTGTTGAAGACATCAGCTTTATGGGTTCCGGCTGCGCTATCTCAACGGCTTCTGCCTCGCTGATGACGCAGACTTTAAAAGGGAAGAGCTTGGGGGAGATTGAGACTCTCTTTAAGAACTTTCACAACCTGGTGACTGGCAAAAGTAGTGCATCAACCGAGCTGGGAAAGCTTGCAGTATTTCACGGCGTGAGTCAGTTTCCCGTGCGGGTGAAGTGTGCAACACTTGTCTGGCATACACTGCAAGCGGCAATAAAAAGTAAGCCAGAAACCGTCTCAACAGAATGAAGGGACATTTTTGAGGAAGGACTCGTATGGAAGAGAAGGTGAACGAACCGCAGTTAGAGAGCACAAATCAATCTGGCAGTGAGGAGGAGCTTAAAGGAAAGGTCATAGAGGTTCTACGAACTTGTTATGACCCGGAAATTCCGGTCGACATTTACGAGTTGGGGTTGATATATAGTATTGATGTGAAGCCCTCTGGGGCCGTTCATGTTCGCATGACCCTCACCTCACCAATGTGCCCGGTTGCTGGATCACTTCCTCCGGAAGTGGAATCCAAGATTGGTGGCATCCCCGGGGTCGCTGATGCATCTGTTGAGGTGGTATGGGATCCGCCCTGGGACATGGACAGGATGTCAGAGGCCGCCAAGCTTCAGTTGGGAATGTTGTAATTTGTGCTTTCCTTTGCCCTTACTTCGCTCCTACTGGATTTCTACAATCTCGCCCTCCTGGAAAGTGTAGCGAGGGTTCTGGTTCACCTTATGGATTTGAGTGTCGGTGACCACTAGCTCTCCTTCTTGCGGGTTCAACCAGAAGTCAATATCGTAAATTGTCTTGCCGTCGGCGGTTTTGAAATCGGTGCAGGCGAAATAGCCTCGTCCCTCAATCTTCCGAACCGGATCGTGGATCTGAACGAAGCTGAGCTCAAGATTCTGATCGCTCTCGGGATCGTGAATCTTGAAGCTTCCACTTCCTTCTTGAATTTTCGCCTCGATGTGCGCGCTCATGGCCGTTTTAATGTTTTCCCCAGAAAACTGAACCGCTTCTTCTCCGGGATGTTCCTCCCCGGGATGCTCTTCAGCCACCTCCTCGCCGGGATGCTCCCCGGCACATCCGTACGCAAAGCACAAAAAGCTGAACCCAAGGGCCCAAATCAGAATTTTCTTCATCGCATAACTCCTTTGCCGTTTTGGTGGTGATCAAAATCGTCTTATTCTTAGCCTTACTCTTTTACCGGCACTGAGGAGACAAAGTCAACCTCTATCTGTCGGGAGTTGAATTGGAGGCCGGGGGGTTAGCCTTGTCGACGCTGATGTCCTTTTTTTCCATGATCTGCCCGGCACCTTCCACCGGCCGGGATTCGTTCAAGAACTCTTCAAAGAGCTTGGCAAACTCGTGGAAATAATCGCCGCCGCGCAACCTACACTGCACCGGTTCCGCGGGGTGCTGTTTTTTCTGCGCGAGAGCATTCTCAAACCGACGTAGGGGCCCAAAAATCTTGTGGCTGAACCAAACACTGATATAGCTGACAAAGCCGAGAGCCAGAAGCACTCCCCACCAGTGACTGATACAGAAACCAAGAAACCCGCGCAGCAGGGGATGTATAATTTCCGCGTCCACGCCAATCAACCATATGGAAAAATGGGCCGCTATCGACGTAATCAGAAAAACTAAAGGAAAGAGCAACGCGTAAAGTCCAATCTCGACAGCGAAGCGAACTTGATGCTTGTCAATGAACCGCAGCCGACGCCTGGAGAAATGTTTTCTCCAAAACATAGAAGACACCCTTCGCGTGGAAAGTACTCCAGGATTGTTTATCATACTCACAGCTTAGAAACAATCCGATACTTTGTTGATACTTTTGTACTTCTGCGGGGAGTGAAACTGATTCGGTTTCTAAGTACCTCGTTTCGCAAGTACGGCGAGGATTTCTTTGTCGCTTCTCCTGCACGATGCACACTGACATCGCGTCGTCGCTTCGTGAACTTGAGGCCGTCCCGCTCAGCCAGATCTCAGCGGACGTAACCGAGAGACCGGAGACGCTCTAGTGTTCTCTTGTCAAGGCCCGAGGGCACCTTGGGTGCCTCCAGCTTGTGTCCGCGTGAGACACGAGCCGGCGATGGAATCCCGGCGGGGTCTGGATCGGAGTGGACAAGCTTAACCAAGGAGCGGGCTTGGTCACTAGCCGGCCAGGGTCTGGGCCGCAACTCCTTCGGGTCCTCATCCAAATCGTAGTAACCGCGCTCGACCTCCACCCGCCTGACGAGCTTTTCCAGCCCCGGCAGGCTGCTCATCGCTTTATCCAGTAGATGGTTGGAGCGATTGACTTGCACCATCCACTTCTCTTTTCCGCGCCACATAGATCGCCACTGGGGACTACTCCCTGCCTCAGCGAAGATCTCCCGCTGTGGTCCTGTTTCGGACAACGGTTGTCCGTACAAGCCCGGCGGCAGCTGCAGCCCAGCAGCTTGCAAAAGCGTCGGGGCCACGTCGGCCAGCGAGACAGGGTGTGGGATACGTCCCGGCTGCACGCCCAGGCCGCGCACCAGCAGCGGCACGCGCAGGATCTCCTCATAGACGTGGTAGCCGTGGGTGAACCAAAGCTCATGTTCCATCATGCTCTCTCCGTGGTCGGCGGTAAAAAGCACAAGGGAGTTCTCGGCTAACCCGAGCTGTTCGTAAGCATCCAGCAAGCGACCTACCTCACGGTCCATGTAGGCGATCTCCTCGTCGTAGAGGTCGATATACTCAGCCCCGTCATTCACCCCCGGCTCCCGTTCATATTCAGGTACGCGCTCAATGTCGATTGGTATTGGTTGAGCGTTGGTGAAATCTGTGGGGCGGTCGGGAGGGGGATGGTACGGTCCGTGAGGGTCGATGTAATGCACCCACAGGAAGTTTGGACGGCTGGGGTCGCGCCAACTTGACAGCCATACCAAAGCGGCGTCGGTGGTTCTGGAAGCCCGCCGTTCATACATCTCTCTATATGGCTCGGTCTCGTCGACAAAATCGTCATAGTGATCAAAACGGGTATCGAGGCCGATCGCCTCCGCCGTGAGAACGATGTTGGAGACCACAGCCGCAGTCTGGTAACCGACACTG
>JALLON010000120.1 GCA_027717925.1 Acidobacteria bacterium AH-259-G07
GATGAAAGCATACATAAACGCGGTTTCCCTGTGACGCTTATAGCGTCCGGAGACGCCACCGTGCCCGGCCTCCATTTTTGTTCTCAGTAAGAGTCGGTTCTGGTCGCTCTTATTGGCACGCAGCTTGGCCACCCATTTTGCCGGCTCCCAGTATTGGACCTGCGAGTCTTGAAGACTGGTGGTAACCAGGATGTTGGGATAGTCCTTGCCTTCTACGTTGTCATAAGGTGAGTAGGAAAGAATATAGTCGTAATACTTCTCTTCATTCGGATTTCCCCATTCGTCGTATTCGCTGGTGGTGAGCGGGATACTCTCGTCGAGCATTGTGGTTACGATATCCACGAAGGGTACGGCAGCAACCACGCCCTTAAAGAGGTCTGGACGCAGGTTCAGGACGGCGCCCATCAGCAGACCCCCTGCACTCCCGCCCTGCGCGAACAGCCGGTCTTTGCTGGTGTACTGCTCCCGGATGAGATACTCGGCACAGTCAATAAAATCGGTAAACGTATTCTTCTTTTTCAAGAGCTTTCCGTCCTCGTACCATTGTCGGCCAAGCTCTTGCCCTCCGCGGATGTGAGCGATGCCATAGATGAAGCCGCGATCGATCAGGCTCAACCGCGGAGAACTAAAGGTGGCATCCAGACTGGCGCCGTAGGAGCCATAGCCGTACAGCAGAAGTGGGTTCTTTCCGTTCTTCTTAAGGCCCTTTCGGTGGACGATGGAAATGGGGACCTTTGTCCCGTCCCTGGCCGCGGCAAACAACCGTTCGGTTTGGTAATTCTTCGAATCAAAACCACCCAGGACCTCCTCCCGCTTGAGCAGGATCTTTTCCCGGGTCAGCATGTTGTAATCGTAGATCGAGTTCGGAGTGGTCATGGAGGTGTAACCATAACGGAGGACCGGGGTCTCTAAATGAAAATTAGCCGTGGTATAGGCCAGATAGGCGGGCTCACCAAAATTCAGGTAGTGTTCATCTGCTCCCGACCAGGGTCGGATCCGCATCTGAATTAGCCCGTTCTTGCGTTCCTCGAGCACGAGATGATCCTTGAAGATCTCAAAGTCCATCAGCAGAACATCATTGCGGTGCGGGATGACCTCTCGCCAGTTCTCTTTTCCGGTGCTGTCAACAGGAGTCTTCATTAGACGAAAGTTTTTGGCATTGTCATTGGTGCGGATGTAAAAGTAATCGCGATAGTGATCGACCTGGTATTCGTGATCCCTCTCCCGGGGCAAAAAGACTGCAAATGCCCCCGCTGGGTTATCTGCGTCCAGGTAGCGGAATTCAGTGCTGAGTGTTTGGACGGAGGAGATCATGACGTACTTCTTGGACTTGGTCTTGAAAACGAAGCATCGAAAGGTGTCATCCGTCTCCTCGTAGACCAGCTCGTCTTTGGCAGGATCCTCCGTTCCCAGGATGTGGCGGTAAATCCGGTATGAGCGGAGCGTGGTCGGATGCCGCTTGGCGTAAAACAGGGTCTTATCATCATTGGCCCAAGCCATGTTGCCCGTTACTCCGGGGATCACATCTTCAAGGAGCTTGCCGCTCGTGAGATTCTTGATATGAATGGTGTAAATGCGCCGTCCGGCGGTATCCACAGAATAGGCGAGCAAGTCCTGACCTGAACTCACAGCCCTGCTCCCTACCCTGAAGAATTCATGTCCCTTCGACATCACATTTACGTCGAGCAAAATTTCCTCTGAGCCATCCAGTGACTCTCGCTTACGGCAGTAAATCGGATATTGTTTCTCCTCTTCGAAGCGCGTGTAATAGAAGTAGTCCTCCAGTTTATAGGGGACCGACATATCCGTTTGTTTGATACGCCCCTTGATTTCCTTAAATAAAGTCTCCTGCAAGTCACGGGTATGGGCCATCACCGCCTCGGTGTATTCGTTCTCCGCTTCGAGGTACTTGATCACCTCTGGGTTGTCGCGCTCATTCAACCAGTAATAGTTGTCCGTACGGACCTGGCCGTGTTTCTCCAGCTTTTTGGGGACAATCTTGGCCATCGGGACCGCACTACCCTTGTCTGTTGTGCTCTGGCAGCCGAAAAAGATGATGAGACACAAGGCGCCTACTATTAATGTTTGGAAATTGTGCATGGTCATTTTCCTCTTCCGATAATCAGCAAGGCCTTCCTTCCTGAGACTCAACTCAAAACTCAGACTGAAAACTCAGACTCGAAACTCAGAACTCAAAACTCAGAACTCAAAACTCAGAACTCAAAGCTCAGAACTCAAAGCTCAACCGCTCAGCTCAGTCATCGACAGCGGGTCGAGGATTTGCTCTAGTTCTTCCTTGGGCAAGACTTTCTTTTCCAAGGCCAGTTGACGAATGCTGCGGCCGGTCTGGTAAGCCTCCTTGGCGATGTCAGCCGCTTTGTCGTATCCGATTCTAGGGGCCAAGGAGGTTACCAAGGCCAGGGAACGCTCCACCATCTCCTGGCAGCGTTCCCGATTGGCTATCAGGCCATCCACGCACTTCTCTGCCAAGACATTGCAGCCGCTGCTCATCAGGTGGATCGACTGCAGTAGATTGTGGGCAATGACGGGCATCATTACGTTTAGCTCGAAGTTGCCCGATTGACCTCCGATGGAAATGGTCATGTCGTTGCCCATCACCTGAGCTGCAATCATGGTGACTGCTTCCGGAATTACCGGGTTCACCTTGCCGGGCATGATGGAGCTTCCCGGCTGAGTGGGAGGTAGAAGAAGTTCTCCGATGCCGCAGCGCGGTCCGGAGCCCAGCCAGCGCAGGTCATTAGAGATCTTCATCAAGCTGCAAGCAATAGTTTTAAGCATGCTGCTGGTTTCAACCGCAGCATCTTTGCCGGCCAACGCCTCAAATTTATTTGTGGCCTCGCGAAAGGGAACTCCAGTCCAATTTGAGAGCTTCTCCACGACCCGAGCGGGGAATTGCGGATGGCAATTAAGCCCGGTTCCCACAGCGGTGCCCCCAATGGCCAGTTCCGAGAGGTGCAAATGCACCGACTCCATCCTTGTGGTGGCGTGCTCCATCATGGAGGCGTAAGCCGAGAACTCCTGCCCCAGGCGGATGGGGACTGCGTCCTGCAAGTGAGTGCGAGCAATTTTCACCACGTCGTCAAATTCTCCAGCCTTCTTCTCCAATGATTCATTCAGCCGCTTGAGAGCCGGGACCAGTTTTTTGTCGATCTCTTGCAGGGCCGAGACGTGAATGGCTGTGGGAATCACATCATTGCTCGACTGGCACATGTTGACGTGATCGTTGGGATGCACGTCGCGGCTGCCAATTTTTCCACCCCGAATCTCAATGGCTCGATTGGCGATGACCTCGTTAGCGTTCATATTGGTGGAAGTGCCGGAGCCGGTCTGGAAGATGTCTACCACAAACTGGTCATCAAGTTTGCCCTCAATCACCTCGTCGGCGGCCTGGGCGATGGCCACAGCAATCCCCTTCTCCAGCAACCCCAAATCGTGATTTGTCTCAGCGGCCGCTTTTTTGATCAGGCCCAGGGCGCCAATGAATGGACGAGGAAAGAGCAGATCACTGATGGGAAAGTTCAGCACGGCGCGCTGTGTCTGCGCACCGTAGTAACTAGTGGCCGGAACCTGCATCTCCCCCATCGAGTCTTTCTCGATCCTGTATTCGGTCATCGTTTCCTCCGTTGATTCTGGTGGTTTAATGTTCAAACTCGGACAGCTTAACTGGCCGCAACTCTTGGGCCGAGCGGTCGGCGGCGAATATCACTCGGTGAGTCTCGAAGGCTGTTTCGAAGTCGGTGAGAGGCATGGCCTCTGCTTTGCCGATGGCGTCTACAAAGGCCTGAAACTGGGGCATATAGGGGTGATCCTTTACATCTCCGGAGTCGATCAGGGCAGTCTCCAGTACACTCCAGTGGCCCTTGTCCATTCCCTTTAGCTTGTGGCTGTAGATCCGGTTGTCGAGCAGGCTCCCGTGGCTCCCGACCAGGTGGATGTGAAAGTAGTAAGGCTGTAAGCAATCCACCACGGAAACGACTTTGCCGAGTCTTCCATCCTTAAACTTCAAAAGGGTGACCGAAGTCGTGTCGTACTCGTACGGTGCGAAGATCGGGCTCTTTGAGCGATTAGTGTAGCTGGTGACCTCCTCCACCTGGCCATCCATGAAAAAGAGCAAGCCATCGAGTGCATGGCAGCCGGCAGTCAAAAGGCTGCTGCCTCCAAAATCTCTTTTGACATTCCACTCGAACTGACCGTACCAGGGCCCTATGCCATGGTAATAGTCGACCTCTGCATAGTGAAGGTCCCCCAGTAATCCTTCATCAATGCAAGAACGGATCAGACTGAAATGTTGGCTGAAGCGACACTCGAAACAGACACAGACATTGACTTCACCCTCCTGGATGGCCTGGCGCACTGCCGTGGCATCCTCGAAAGTCAGACATATGGGTTTCTCGATAAGGAGGTGCTTACCCGCCTTTGCAGCAGCAATCGCTTGTTCAGCATGAAGAGGATGAGGAGTGCAGATGTCAATGACATCGATGTTGGCATCAGCCAGCATTGTCTGGAAGCTGCGATAGGCTTTCAGCGGGACACCATAGGTTTTCTCCAACTCTGACTCATGAAGTTCACGGCGTGAACACACCGCGGTTACGTTTGCACCCTCCACCGATTTGAATGTTTGGATGTGGGCTGCGGCCACCCAACCCAGACCGACGATACCGACATTAAGGTCGCTCACGATTCCTCCTCTACCGTTTGTGGTTCCCATTCTCGCCGAAGCGCCATGAGAAATCCAGCTGAGCTGCACTGGAGTTTTGAGCTCTGAGTTTTGAGTTTTTTGAATCTCTAGACTCGTAGGTTTTCATACTCCGTCGTTAATAGAAACTCCGATCCCTTAAGCGCTAAATATCCAAAACTCAAAACTCAAAACTCAGAACCAAAAACTCAAAAACCTCGTACCTATCTCACGTTGGTCTGAAGGGCGTCGGCCAGACGGATGTTGTAACGATCGAACGTCCTCCCCAATACCTGATCGAGCAAATTGTGGCTTTTGATAAGGTCAATCTGGGCTCTCAAAAGAACTGATTCAGCTTCCAGGAGATCGCGCTGCGCCTCGATGAGTTCTCGGGTGGTTCCCATCCCCACGTCGAACCTGACCTCCTCACCTTCGAGCCGTTCGCGACCAAAGCGTACCGCCGCTTCGGCTGCCTGCAGGCGTGCCTGATTCATCTCGATCTGAGTGAGAGCGTCGCGGATCTCTAAGGAAATAGCCTGCTTTACACTCTCCTGCCGAAGCTGTGCCCGCTCCAAGGCAATCTGAGCCTGGGCGTTCTCTGCACGGGCTTCAGTGTTGAAAATCGGCAACTCGAGGTTGACCCCGACGACATAGCCGTAGAAATCGGCATTGAATAACTGAGCGAATGAATCCTGCAAGCCTCCCGGGATCACGTCGACGATCTGGGCGTTGGTAAAACCCCGGGAAAAATCAAGGACCACCCGACGTCCTCCCAGGCCGAACTGCTGGTAACCGGCCACTAGGTCCAGAGTGGGTCGCAAGCGGTTGCGCGAAAGATCCAGGTTGATCTTCTGATTGAGAATGTCCAGGTCAGCCTGCTGAATTTCGGGGTGCATTTCAAGTGCCATGGCTTGCAGGGTATCGAAGGATTCAGAGACTTGCTGCGGAGTGTAGACCTGAGTGGAAGAAGCAATTTCTCCAGGAAACTCTCGAGGATCCTGGTAGTTGGTGATGAGCTTCACCAGTTGGTCCTGAATACGGCGATAACCGAATTGGGAGCGGATCAGTTCTTCACGCCGCGAGGCTGCTTCTGCTTCTGCCTGAATAACTTCCAGACGGGCTGCAGTCCCCACTTCGTATCGGGCCTTGTTGTGCTCCAGCACGGTAGCGGCCAGCTGCAGTGACTTGTCCTTGACCTGGATGTCTTGCAGGGCGAACTGCAGGTCCCAGTAGCGATCGAGGGCCTGAAGAATGATCTCGTGGGCACGGCGTTTAAACTCCTGCTCGCTGATGTCCAGATTGTTGCGAGAGATTTCAATTTCATAATCGGGACCAATGCGGCCAAAACCTTCCAGCAGGTTTTGCCGGAATAGGAACTCGAAGCTGGTGTTGATGGCCGGTACCAAGCTGGAGAAAAAGCTCGTCGAGCGATTTCTAATGCCGGAAAAGTTGAGTTCAAGGGACGTGCCGGTTGAAAAATTCTGACGGTAGCTGGACGCATAGGAGGTCAGGATATTGGTGATGCTGTCCCCCCCTGCCAAGACGCTGGCCGTCGGGGTCTTCGCTCGATCCCAGTTGAAGCCAAAAGTGGTTGCAGGGTCGTAGACTCCTTTTTGCCTCTCGAGCGTCCATGAATCAAAAAGATAATTGTGGCGTTCTACGTTGACGTCGAGATTCTGGCGCAAAGCCATGGTAATGACGTCCTCTTGTGTAAGGTAAACCTTCCCAGCCTGCTTCGATCCCGGAATCTCAGTGCGACCGACCCTCACCGATCGTATTTTCTGATCACGATAGTACTTGGAGAAAGGATTACCCTGTGCATAAATCGCAGAAGAGCAAAAGGACCAAAGAGCAAAACCGCAAAAGACAGTTACAGGAAAACGAGCGAACCGCAACTTATTCATGTGGACCTCCCTTCCGGGCGACGAGCTTCGGTTTCGGAACCTCAAACCTTGACAAAAAACGTTAACCGATTATTGCCTTAATGTTGGGTAGCCATGCAGGTAATAATCACTAACGTTAAACCTCGATGCTCCGTACAAAGAGCTCTGCAGTGTGGTTTGCCACTCGATCGCGGAACTTATCCGTAAAAGTATTTGTTTTGAGCATATGGCTCAGCATGTCACGCTTGTTTGCGTAAAAAACGCACATTCCCACTAAACTCAAAGCAGCCAGAGGGGCTTCCACGTTGCGAAAGCGCCCGCGATTCGTGCCCCGTTGGATGACCTTGATCAACGAATGCAGCGCTGGAGCAAAACAATCTCGTGCCAACTGATCGCGCCGCGTAGACGGAACACTCAGTTCTCTGCCAATGATCAACTCCATTTCTTTGTCTCTGTGGAACAACAGTTCAAAGTAGTAGCGGACAAAGCGCTTTATATAGACCCGCTCGTCTCCAATCTCTTCGCAGTCAAGCTTGGCCATGTAGTCGCGCATCTTCTGGAAGTGTTCAGTGATGATGCCCATATAAAGTTGTTCCTTTGAGTGGAAATGGTAATTAATGGCAGCCAGATTCACTCCGGCCTTTTGACTGATTTGGCGAATCGAGACCCCTTCCAGTCCCTCCTGGGCAAAGAGCTTAGTGGCAGCTTGAATAATTTTCTGTTTGGTGTCCTTCATGCTAAAACGACTGTTTTAATCATACGTTTGAATTTCACATCATATCAAAAGTTCGGTACCGATTCAAAAGTTTTGGGACAAGTGTGTTACACACTGGTAGGGGGGTGGGTCACGGGCCCGCCTGAAGTGTTCTGGCCGTGTGTTTGGTTCGGGTGAGCCAGCGGCTCACCCCTTTGACGGTGCGCCGGAAAGGCTCATCTGCCAGAGGGAAAAAATAGATGAGGAGATCGACTAAATCGATCAAAATCGTGATTGGAAAGACACGCTTTTGGAGCCGAGAAAAAGGTTTTTAGCCGCGTGTGGAAAAAACTGTGGATATTTTGTGAACCTCCTTCTCTAAAGAATAGTGGATTAGACCTTCGTGGCCATAAACCGTTTATTGCACATATAATGTGCAGCGAATTTCCCGCTTTTTCTTCTTGTTTCAACTTCTGAATTCGATATAATCACAGCTGTCCCAAGGGGTAAACATAGTAAGTCGAATCCCTGAGGCGGCGACCCGGAGTTTCGCAAGATTCGTTGTCCGACTTCGGTTGTGATAACGAGGAAGGAAGCAAAGGGAAGGGTCGGAGCCAGTTTGCTTCGGCAAGCGGGCATCGATTCTACCGTGGTGAACTGAAAACCAGTTTTCTTCGGAAAGTCTGGAAGCAGAGTTCAGCGTCGGACGCAGGCCGGGAACTTCCGTTTTGGTGAGATTGTCGCAAGAGAAAAGCTAAAGCGGGAAAGGTGATTGGGCGTCTGGGTTGTTGGTTGATTTTTCAACCGAGAGGCCAGAAAAGCCGGTTGCTTACTTGGGGAACAGAGAAACCAGTTTTTTACTAAGCTGGGAGCGAGGGTTCCTTAAGCCGGCAGGAGCGGCTTCTGTGAATATCACTTGGGACACTTTTTTTATTGATCATATATTCGACTCCGCAAGCTCTCCTCAGACTCCATTGAAATTGTGTGTTTTGTGTTCTATGTACCTACGTGCT